>JALSJL010000312.1 GCA_026989405.1 Marinosulfonomonas sp.
AGGCGCCCGGCGGGTTCCGCCTGCGGCTGCGCGGTGCTGATCTTCGGGTGCATGTGCGCACGCCGCGACAGGCCGAGCTTGCACGGCTCATGCCGGAAAAGATCGCGCCGGATACGTCGCGCCTTCTGCTGTGTCCGATGCCGGGCCTGATCCTTGCGGTCAATGTCAAGCAGGGCGACAAGGTGCAGGAAGGCCAAGCGCTGTGCACCGTCGAAGCCATGAAGATGGAAAATATCCTGCGCGCCGAGAAAACCGGAATTGTCGCCAGGATCAATGCGAACCCGGGCGACAGCCTGGCCGTCGATGATGTGATCATGGAGTTCGAATGAGCATCGCCCAGCCCGACCGCCGACGGTTTGTCGTCGCAAGTGTCCTTGGCGCGCTGGCCTTCCTGCTGTTTCTCGAGATCACCGCCTGGCGCGTGGCGGGCGTGTTCGAATACCCGCTCGATGACGTGTATATCCATCTTGCCATGGCCGAAGGTCTTTGGGCCGGCAGCTACGGCGTCAACCCCGGCGAGATCAGTTCGGCGGCCTCATCGGTTCTGTATCCGGTTTTGCTGGCGCCGGTGATTTCGCCGGAATTTCAACGGCTTCTTCCGCTTTTCTGGAATGTCGCGGGGCTGGTCCTGTCGGCATGGCTGTGGGCCGAGGTTCTGCTGGCTGCCGGCTACGGGCGCGCCGGGCTGCGCCGCGTCGGGCTGGTGTTGGCCGCGCTTGGCCCGATTGCCCTGCAGATGCCGGCCGTCGCGTTTCTCGGGATGGAACATGCGCTTCACACCGCGGCCAGCCTTGCGATCTTGCTGGGTGTGATCCGGCATCTAAAGGGGCAGCCGGCGCGGGGGCTGCTTTTTGCCGGCATCCTGTTTGCGCCCCTGCTGCGATATGAAGGCCTTGGGCTGGTGATTGCGGCGGCGGGTGTCCTGTTGGTGACAGGCCAGCGTCGGGCGGCCCTGTCGGCTGTCGCCCTGGGGGTGGTCCCGCTGGCCCTTTTCAGCGCCTTCCTGATGAAAAACGGCCTGGACCCGTTGCCCAACTCGGTCCTGGCCAAACAGGTCGGGGCCACCGACACGGACCTCGGGTCGGTCGCGCAGCGGCTGGCCGCGTTCCGGCGCAATATCGGCCAGGGCGGCGGGGCGCTGGTTCTGGGTTTCGTGCTGGGCAGCTGGGCGCTTTACGGGCTGGATGCGCGGTTGCGCGCGGGGCCGATGCGCTGGCTTGCGGTGTTTGTCATTGTGGCCGGGCTGGGCCACCTGGCCTTTGGCCAGATCGGGTGGCTCAACCGTTATGAACATTACATCCTGGTGATCACGGCCGGTGGTTTTCTCGTGTTGCTGGCAAATTCGGCGCTGGCGGAAAACTGGCGCGCCGGGGTGTTGCTTGGGGCGGCTTTCAGCCTGGTTGCGCCCGGTGTGGTCTATCTGCGCGAAGTGACATTCGGCTACAGGTATAACCCCCGCGCGATCCATCTGCAGCAGGGGCAGATGGCGCGTTTTGCGCAGGACTACTGGAACGCTCCTGTTGCGGTGAATGATCTGGGCCGGGTTTCATGGAACAATCCGAACCATGTGCTGGATCTCTGGGGGCTGGCGTCGCCCGAAGCGCTGCGCCTGCGGCTGGCCAGCCAGGCGGGCCGGGGCGCGCCCGGCGGCTGGGCGGATGAGCTGACCAGAAAACACGGCGTCCGGCTTGTGATGGCCTACGAGCACTGGCTGGGCGATGCGGTCGGAAAGGACTGGGTTGTCCTGGGCGACTTCTGGCTGGATGACCGGCGCGGATTTCTGGGGAGCGACCGGGTGCGGTTTTATGCCACCGACCCGGATGCCGTGGCGCAGATCATGCCGGCGCTTGATGAGTGGGTGAAAACCCTGGACGACGGCACGAACTTCCAGTTTGCCGAGGTTACTCGGTGACTTGCCGGGCCGCCTCGCGCTCGAGCGCGCGTTTTTCGCGCTCCAGCCGCAGTTCCTCCTTGCGCAGGTCGGTCTTGTCGATCGACCGGGTGATCTCGCGCACGTCCCAGGGCACGGGCTTGCGCAGTTTCACGACGCCATCCTTGTCGACAAACACGAAGCTGAACCCGCGCGGGCGCAGTTTCCGGCGGGCATCGGTCATGGCTGCCGGGTCGGTATCGACGACGACAATGACGTCGCGCTCCAGCAGGTCTTGCGGGTTTTCGGCCAGAAGCTCCATCTGCTCCTGGAACCGCGGATCGATCCCGGTGTCGGCAAACACCACGATCAGGCGGTTTTTCCACAGGAAGTCTTCAAGCGTGATCTCGCTTGCCGGGCGAATGTCGAGCGCTGGGGGCGGCGGTGTCTCGCCATCCTGTGCAAGGGCGCTTCCGCCCAGAATTGCGCATGCGATCAGCATCGGAAATAGTTTCATCAGGCCTCCATTCCCTTCCGATATAGGGTGTCGGGCGCTTGAACCGAAGGGCGAAAGCCCTGCCATCACGCGGCATTTTCGGCCGTCGACCATTTCAGAACCAGGGGTGCACAGATGAGCGACAAGGAAAAATGGGCGCAAAGGGCACAAAAGGAACTGCGCGACAGGTCGCTGGACGACCTAACGTGGCACACGCCCGAGGGCATCGACATCGCGCCGGTCCATACCGAAGAAGACGCGAAAGACCTGCCGCACACCGGCTCGATGCCGGGTTTTGCCCCGTTCACCCGCGGCCCGCGCGCCACCATGTATGCCGGCAGACCCTGGACGATCCGGCAATATGCCGGCTTTTCGACGGCCGAAGAAAGCAACGCGTTTTACCGCAAGGGGCTTGCGGCGGGCCAGCAGGGGGTTTCGGTCGCCTTTGATCTGGCGACGCACCGCGGCTATGACAGCGACCATCCGCGGGTGGTTGGCGATGTGGGCAAGGCCGGGGTCGCGATTGATTCGGTTGAGGACATGAAAGTCCTGTTCGATGGCATCCCGCTGGAAAAAGTCAGCGTTTCCATGACAATGAACGGCGCGGTCATTCCGGTGCTGGCGTCGTTCATCGTGGCCGGCGAGGAACAGGGCGTCGATCGCAAGGACCTTTCGGGCACCATTCAGAACGATATCCTGAAAGAATTCATGGTCCGCAACACCTATATCTACCCGCCGGAACCCAGCATGAGGATCGTCGCGGATATCATTGAATTCACGGCAAAAGAAATGCCCCGCTTCAACTCGGTTTCGATCTCGGGCTACCACATGCAGGAGGCCGGGGCGACGCTGGTGCAGGAACTGGCGTTCACGCTTGCCGACGGGCGCGAATATGTGCGCGCGGCGCTGGAGCGGGGCATGGATGTCGATGCTTTCGCCGGCCGGCTGTCGTTTTTCTTCGCGATCGGGATGAACTTTTTCATGGAAGCCGCCAAGCTGCGCGCGGCGCGCTTTCTGTGGCACCGCATCATGAGCGAATTCAATCCGAAACAGGAAAAATCGCTGATGTTGCGCACCCATTGCCAGACGTCCGGCGTCAGCCTGCAAGAGCAGGACCCCTACAACAACATCGTGCGCACCGCCTATGAGGCGCTTTCGGCCGTGCTTGGCGGCACCCAGTCGCTGCACACGAACTCTTTCGACGAAGCCATTGCTCTGCCGACGGAATTTTCCGCACGCATCGCCAGAAACACGCAGCTCATCCTGCAGAACGAGACCGGCGTGACGAAGGTCGTCGACCCGTTGGCCGGGTCGTATTATGTGGAAAAGCTGACCGCTGACCTGATCGATGAGGCCTGGGCGCTGATCGAGGAGGTCGAGGCGATGGGGGGCATGACCCGGGCCGTGGCCTCGGGCATGCCCAAGCTGCGTATCGAAGAGGCCGCCGCGCGTCGGCAGGCGGCCGTGGACCGGGGCGAAGAGGTGATTGTCGGGGTCAACAGGTTCCGGCTTGATGAAGAAGACCCGATCGACATCCGCGAAATTGACAATTCGGCCGTGCGTGATGCACAGATTGCCCGGCTGGCCGAAATCCGGGCAGGGCGTGACCCCAAGGCGGTGGCGGCCGCGCTTGATGCCCTGACCAGAGCCGCGGGCTCGGGCGACGGAAACTTGCTGGAACTGGCGGTGGAAGCCGCCCGCGCGCGCGCAACCGTAGGAGAGATTTCGATGGCCATGGAAAAGGAATTCGGGCGCCACCGCGCCGAGGTCAGGACTTTGGCCGGGGTCTACGGCGCCGCATACGAGGGCGACGAGGATTTCGCGGCGATCCAGAAGGATGTCGAGAAATTCGCGGAAGAAGAAGGGCGTCGCCCGCGCATGCTTGTCGTCAAGATGGGCCAGGACGGGCATGACCGCGGGGCCAAGGTTATTGCGACGGCCTTTGCCGATATCGGCTTTGATGTCGATGTCGGCCCGCTGTTCCAGACCCCCGAAGAAGCCGCGCAGGATGCGGTGGACAATGACGTGCATATCATCGGCATTTCCAGCCAGGCGGCGGGCCACAAGACACTGGCGCCCAGGCTGATCGAGGCGCTGGAAGCGCTGGATGCCGGTGACATCATCGTGATTTGCGGCGGGGTCATCCCGCAGCAGGACTACGATTTTCTGAAGAAGGCCGGCGTCAAGGCCATTTTCGGCCCCGGAACGAATATCCCGGAAGCCGCAAGGAACATATTGCAGCTGGTGCGCGCGGCGCGGACGTAGCGCGGGGGCTGTCTGCCCCCGCACCCCCGAGGATATTTGCAAAAGAAGAAGGGCCGGGCACATGCGGCTGGATCACCTGGTGATATCTTGCGAGACCCTCGAAGAGGGGGCTGCGGCCGTTGAGGAAACGCTGGGCGTGCGCCCGGTGGCTGGGGGCAAGCATGCCTTCATGGGCACGCATAACATGCTGCTTTCGCTGGGGCCGGAGGCCTATCTCGAGGTGATCGCCGTGGACCCGGACGCACCGGCGCCAGGCCATGCGCGCTGGTTCGCGCTCGATGCGTTCAAGGGGCCGCCGAGGCTGACCAACTGGGTGGCCCGATGCGACAACCTCGAGGCGGCGCTGGCCGCTGCCCCGCCTGTGCAGGGCGCCATCTCGGAGCTTTCGCGCGGCGCGCTTCGGTGGCGCATGCTGGTTGTCGAAAACGGGCGCCTGCCGTTTGACGGCTGCTACCCGGGCCTGATCCAGTGGCAGGGGGCGCATCCGGCGTCGCTGTTGCCTGACGTCGGGTTGCGGCTGAACCGGTTGACGCTGACCCATGTCAAAGCCTTGAAATTGCGCCCTTTTCTGCGTGACTTCGAAACGGTCAGGGTTGTCGAGGGGGCCAAGGCCGGGCTTGTCGGCGACATTGCAACGCCGGGCGGGGCGGTGTTGCTGGCCTGATCGCGGAATTGGCATCGCGATCGGACTGACATCTGCCGGCAAACACGTTAGAAGAGAGCCATGTCGCTTTGGAGTCGCATATCAGAGGCACTTGGCGCGCTTGCCAAGGGAGAGCCGCTTTCGGCGGTGTTCGACCGGTTGCGCACGCCCCCCGAGCGCACAACGGCTTTCACGATTGCCGTGATCGCGCTTTCGGCCAAGATGGCCAAGGCCGACGGGTTGGTCACGCGCGACGAGGTGGCGGCCTTCCGGGAGATTTTCGATATCCCGCCCGAAGAAGAAAAGAACGCGGCCCGGGTGTTCAACTTGGCCCGCCAGGACGTGGCCGGGTTCGAAGAATATGCCCGCAAGATCGCCCGGATGTTCGCCGACCAGAAAGGCACCCTTTGCGACCTGATGGAGGGGCTGTTCCACATCGCCATGGCCGATGGTGAATACCACCCCAACGAAGACGCCTTTCTGGAGCGTGTGGCCGGGATATTCGGGCTGAGCGATGCCCAGTTTCGCGGGCTGCGCACGCGTTTCGTGCCGGGGGCGGAACCGGACCCCT
Organism: Marinosulfonomonas sp.; assembly: GCA_026989405.1. Taxonomy (GTDB): domain Bacteria; phylum Pseudomonadota; class Alphaproteobacteria; order Rhodobacterales; family Rhodobacteraceae; genus JAJRUE01. Next base: position 5,846 of record JALSJL010000312.1, read on the forward strand.
ACGAGGTTCTCGGGCTTGAGCCCGACGCCGGCCCGGACGAGGCCAAGGCCGCCTGGCGACAGATGGTGCGCAACTGCCATCCCGACCGGTTGCGGGCGCGCGGCGTGCCCGAGGAAATGGTGAAAGTCGCCGAACGGCGGCTGATGGCCGCCAACCGGGCGTTCGAGGAAATTCAGCAACAGGCGGCGTGATGCGGCTGGCGACCTACAACGTGGAATGGTTCAATTCGCTGTTCGACAACCAGGGCCGCTTGCTTGAAGATGACCAGTGGTCGGGGCGCCAGGACGTGCGCCGGGGCGAACAGCTGGGTGCGCTCGGCATCGTTTTCACGGCGCTCGACGCTGACGCGGTTCTGATCATCGAAGCCCCCGACGGGAACCGCAAACGGTCTTCGGTGCAGGCGCTCGAAAACTTTTCGCGGCGATACGGTCTGCGCGCGCGCCGGGCGCTGGTGGGGTTTCGCAACGACACGCAACAGGAAATCGCGCTGATCTACGACCCGGACAAGATGCGCGTGCGCCATGATCCCAAGGGCGCCACCACCGGCAAACATGACGACGCCTGGCCGTCGCCGCGCTTTGACGGCGTATTTCGCTGGGATCTCGATGTGGACAGCACGCCGGAAGTGGTCAGGTTTTCCAAGCCCCCGCTGGAAGCGGAACTGCAATTCGTTGACGGCCGCAAGCTGCGCGTCATCGGCGTTCACATCAAGTCGAAGGCCCCGCACGGGGCGCGCGGGCGCGAAGAAATCCTGCGCCTGTCCATTGCCAACCGGCGCAAGCAGTTGGCGCAATGCATCTGGCTGCGCAAGCGCGTCGAAGAACATCTGGCCGCCGGCGACAGCCTGATCGTGATGGGCGATTTCAACGACGGCCCCGGCCTGGACGAGTTCGAGAAACTGTTCGGCCGCTCCAGCGTTGAAATCGTGCTGGGGGATCGCACCGGCGCGCGCCTGCATGATCCGCATGCCAGGCTGGCCTTGTCGCGCAAGATCGGCCCGGCCCCGACGACCTCGCGCTTTTATCTCGCCGATCAGGAGCGTTACCTCGAAGTCCTGCTTGATTACATCATGGTCTCGCCCGACATTGCCGCCGAAAACCCGAAATGGCGTATCTGGCACCCTTTCGACGACCCCGCGTGCTTCAAGACGCCCGAACTGCGCGAGGCCCTGCTGCAGGCGTCCGATCATTTCCCGGTGTCGATTGATTTGCCGGACAGGGCTTAATATCTGGCCGCAAGCCCCTATATTACCGGGCATGAGAACAGCAACAGCCATCACGTTCGCGCTGTCCCTTGCCGCTCTGCCGGTTCAGGCCCAGGATGGCAAGGACGAACTGCGCCAGGGCGCCGAACTGCTCGAAAAGGGCATGCAACTTCTGTTGGAAGGGCTGATCGAAGAGCTTGGCCCCGTCATCCTGGAATTGCAGGGAAAGATCGTTGATCTCAGCGCCTATTACCCGCCTGAAATTCTGCCGAACGGCGATATCATCATCCGCCGGAAAATTCCGCTTGAGCCGGCAGAGCCGGAAAAGACCGTGCCCGAGGGCGAAGAAATCGAACTGTGACGGTTGGCCGGGCCGGCGCCTGGCGGGCCGGATCGGGCGCAAGGTGAATGTCAGGCGCGTTTCGGTTGCCGCACGACGGTTTCGGCCGACAATGCCCGCGCCAGCGCCTTGAAACGGGCCTGGGCGACCTCGCCAAACAGATCGCGGCCGGTTTCGTTCAGACTGAGCGTCAGCACCCGCTTTTTCGGTTTCCAGTCCAGCCGGGCGACCTTTTCCGGGTCGTCGACCGAAAACATTGCCCCGAACCGCATGGCCTTGCCCACGCTTTCGGCCTGGGCGATCCGGGCGTCGCTGATCAGGCAGAACAGGTGACTGAACCGCGTGTCGTCGCGGTTTTTCTTGTAACGATGCAGCAGCGCCAGGCCCAGCCAGATGCGTTCTTCGTGGTTCAGCCCGCCCAGATTTGCCCGCGTCGCGTTGTCAAAGCACACCTCTGCGCGATAGTCCGGGTGGGCGCGCCAGGTCACGTCATGCAGCAGGCAGGCGGCCTTGATCAGGCGGCGGGTGTCCGGCTTTTCGTTGCGAAAGATCGGCCGGATGAAACTGTAGAGCGCCCGCCCGAAGCCGGGCCGGCGGGCATCGCGGCTTTCGGCGAAGCGGCAGGCCTCGATCAACGGGTCACGCGCGCGGGCGCGTTGGGGCATCTGCTCATACAGCAGCCCTTCGCGGATGCCGTAGCTGGAAATGGCGATCTCTTTCGGGCGAAAGGTCTTGATCAGCTGGCGCAGGACCTCGGCGGCGATCGGCACCAGAGACATGCGCGCCTGCGACGTGCCGGTGCGCGCGCCCAGTTCCGCCAGATCGTTTTCCGCAATCCAGTCCAGCGTCGCGCGCACCGATTTCGGCGTCATCCGGTATTCATGCAGAACATGCAGCGGGTAGGCGCGCCGCTCCATGTCAATTCGCGCAATGGCCCGCCAGCTGCCCCCGACCAGGAAAAGGCGCTTGTGATCGGTGCCGATCCTCCTGGCCAGATCGTCCATGATGGCGCGGATATGGCGGCGAAGCCCCTTCTTGCCGCCCTTGATGTCCTGCAACTTCAACGGGCCAAGCGGTGAGGTCGCCCGGCTGCCGACTTGTCCTTTTCCGACAACGGCAAGCTCCATGGACGAGCCGCCGATATCGCAGACCAGACCCTTTGCCTCGGGCCAGCCCAGCAGAACGCCCTGGGCCGAAAACCTGGCCTCCTGCTCACCATCGATCACCCAGAGCTTCAGCCCGGTTTCGCGCTCGACCCGGGCGCAGAACGCCGGCCCGTCTTCGGCCTCGCGCACCGCGGCCGTTGCCACCGAGGTGAGCGGCGCAAGGTCCATGCCCCTGGCAAGCAGCTGGAACCTGCGCAGCGCGGCCAGCGCGCGTTCGCGCCCCTCGGGGTTGAGCTTGCCGGTTTCGCCCAGCCCGGCGCCCAGCCCGCACATGATCTTTTCGTTGTAGAAATAGGCCGGGCTGCGCGCGGCGCCATCGAACACCACCAGCCGGACAGAGTTCGAGCCGACGTCGACAACCCCGACCCGCGACAGCGCGCGCGCCGCCGGGTCTTCGAACAGCGGGCGCCCGAAGGGGATCATGTCGTCCTGGGCATTTGGCAGTCTTGTCATCGGTCAGTCTTTCGAATGCGCAAGTTCAGGCACGTCAGAGGCGCCTGCCGACCCCCGGCCTGAAAGCGACGGGTTTTCCATGAAAAAACGGTGGCAACTGAACGGGTTGTCCAGCCCGTCGGTTTCGGCGCGGGCATATGTTCCGTCCGGTTGAAGAACCCAGCTCTGGGCCACATCGGCCAGGTTCGCAGCCATGATCTGACTGACGATCTGCGCCTTCACGGTCGCGTTGCGGATCTGCACCAGCGTCTCGACCCGGCGGTTGAGATTGCGGCCCATCCAGTCGGCGGACGAGATGAACACCCTGGCCTTCTTGGCCGGCAGCCCGTGACCATTGCCAAAACACACGATGCGCGAATGTTCCAGAAAACGGCCGACAATCGACTTGACCCGGATGTTTTCCGACAGCCCCTTCACCCCCGGCCGCAAGCCGCAGATGCCGCGGATCACAAGGTTGATCTTCACCCCGGCCTGCGAGGCGCGGTAGAGCGCGTCGATCACGTCCGGCTCGACGATCGAGTTCATCTTGGCCCAGATCTCGGCGGGCTTGCCCTCGGCTGCAAAAGCCGCTTCGCGCTCGATCAGGTCGATCAGGGTCGATTTCAGATTGATCGGAGAGATCGCAAGGTTTTCCAGCCCGACGGGCTGGGCGTAGCCCGACAGGTAATTGAACACCTTGGTTGCGTCACGCCCCAGCGCGCCGTCGCAGGTGAACAGCGAAAGGTCGGTATAGATGCGCGCGGTGATCGGGTGGTAGTTGCCGGTGCCATAGTGGGTGTAGGTGACCAGCTTGCCCGCCTCGCGCCGGACAACCGTGCTGATCTTGGCATGGGTCTTGTAGTTGATGAACCCGTAGACGACATGGGCGCCGGCGCGCTCCAGCCGGCGCGACACGCGGATATTGGCGGCCTCGTCGAAACGCGCTTTCAGCTCGACCAGGGCGGTGACCGACTTGCCGTTTTCCGCGGCTTCACAAAGCGCGGCGACGATCGGGCTGTCGCGCGATGTGCGGTAGAAGGTCTGCTTGATGGCCAGAACATCCGGGTCGCGCGCGGCCTGCTGCAGAAACCGGACGACCATGTCGAACGTCTCGTAGGGATGATGCAGCAGCATGTCCTTTTGCCGGATCGCGGCAAACATGTCGCCGTCATGGTCCTGCACGCGCTCGGGCACGCGCGGGTTGAACGGGGGCCAGAGCAGGTCGTGGCGGTGCGGCAGGACCAGCTCTTTCAGGTCTGTCATTCCCTGCAGCCCCTGAACCTCGACGACGGCATCCTCGCTGGCCTGAAGCTCGCGCATGATGGTCTGGCGCAACCCCTTGGGGGCGTCCGCCGAGATCTTCAGCCGCACCACTTCGCCGCGCCGCCGGCGTTTCAGCGCGACTTCGAACTCGCGCACGAGGTCTTCGGCTTCGTCTTCCACTTCCAGGTCGCTGTCTCGCAGGACGCGGAAGGCACAGTGGCCCTTGGCCCGGTATCCCGGAAACAGCGCGTCAAGAAAGACCAGCAAAAGCTCTTCCATCGGAAGGAAACGATCCTTGCCGTCCGCGGCCGGCAGGCGCACGAAGCGGTCGATCTGCTGCGGGATCGGCAACAGCGCCTGCAACGCCTTCTTGTCGGACTTGCGTTCAAGCTGCAGCGCCAGGGCAAAGCCCGCGTTCGGAATGAACGGAAACGGATGCGCGGGGTCGATGGCCAGCGGGGAAAGGACCGGAAAGATCTGGTTCAGAAACGTGTCTTTCAGATGGGCCATGTCGGCGTCATCCAGCCCGTCGCGCGCGCAGATGACGATCCCTTCGGCCTGCATTTCATCGCGCAGGCGGTTCCAGATCGCCTGTTGCGCCTGCATCAGGCGGCGGGCCTGGGCATTGATCAGCACCAACTGTTCGGCAGGCGTCAGCCCGTCGACCGAAGGCGTGGTGTTGCCGGCCAGGGCAAGTTCGCGCAGGCCCGCCACGCGCACCGTGAAAAACTCATCCAGGTTGGTGGCCGAGATCGACAGGAAGCGCAGCCGTTCCAGAAGCGGCACGCGCGCGTTGTCGGCTTCTTCCAGAACGCGCCAGTTGAACGCAAGCCAGCTGAGCTCGCGGTTGAAAAACCGTTGTGGCCCGGCAAGGTCGGCGTCGATCTCGGCCGGATCGGGGAAAGGCGCATTGAGGAAATCGGCCTGTGGCATGACGGTATTGTCTCGCGGTGGTATGGCGTTTTCGTGGCGCATCATGATGGCCCCGCCGGCTTCTTGTCCAGAACCGCGCGCGCAAGTTCGCGGGTGATCGGGCGGTTTTGCGACAGCGAGGCGGCATCGAGCGCGGCCACAAGGTCGCCGGCGCTGGCCAGGCTGCGCTCCATCCGGCGGGCGATATAGCTGACCGCCGGGGCGGTGATGCCGATCTGGCGGTCGGCGAGCAGCTTGACCAGCACCGCCGCCAGCAAGGCATCGTCGGGCGGCAATATCCGGGCCCGAAGGGTGCCGTCGACGCGGCTTTGCAGGTCTTTCAGGTCAAACCGGGGCGGGGGTCGGGCTGCGCTGAGCAGCAGGCTTCCGCCTTCGGCCAGCGTCAGGTTGTGGAGATGGAACAGCGCCCTTTCGGCGTCCGGGTTGCCGGAGATCGTGTCGATATCCTCGACGGCGAGTTCGGGGGTTTCGGCAACCGTGCGCGCGACATCAAGCGTCGCCAGGTCGCGCGCGCGCAGCACCCGCGCCCCGCTATCGGCGGCCCAGACATGCGCCAGATGGGTTTTTCCCGCGCCTTTTCCGCCGCAGATCAGCAGTTTGCGACCTGGCCAGTTGCGCCAGTTCTCGACACTGGCGATTGCGGCCGCATTGGCGGGAGACACGAAAAAGTCGTCGCGTCCGAGGGCCGGGCGGGCCGGCAGGTCGAATGTCAGCTGTTCGGGCATGGCTATTCTTCAGCCTCGCCCGAGAGGCCCTGATACAACCGGCTTTGCCGGTATCGCGCGATCGCAAACCGGACGATCACGCCGATTGCGGCGGCCAGCGGCACCGCCACCAGCATGCCGACGAAGCCGAAGAGCGAGCCGAAGGCGGACAGGGCAAAGATCAGCCAGACCGGATGCAGGCCGACGCTGTTGCCCACGAGTTTCGGGGTCAGGATGTTTCCTTCCAGAAACTGCCCGGCGAAAAACACCGCGATCACGGCGGCCACCCACTGCCATTCTCCCCAGAACTGGAAAAGCGCCACGCCAAGCGCCAGCCCGCCGCCGACAATCGCCCCGACATAGGGGATGAAGGAAATCAGCCCGGCCACAAAGCCGATTGCCAGGCCGAACTGAAGCCCGACCAGCATCAGGCCAAGGGCGTAAAACGTGCCGAGGATCAACATCACCGTGCCCTGTCCGCGAATGAAGGCCGACAGGGTGTCGTCGATGTCGCGCGCCAGTTGGCGGATCATCGGGGCATGGTCGCGGGGCAACAGGTTGTCGAGCGACGCCACCATCCGGTCCCAGTCGAGCAACCAGTAAAAGGTGATGACGGGGACCAGGACGACGAGGACGATGACGTTGATCAGCCCGGCCGCCGAGGACAGGATGCTTTCGATCAGCGCGCCCCCTCTCGAACTGATCATCTCGGCAAAAGCGGCCAGCGATTTGCTGAGCTGGCTGTTTGCATCCAGAACCGAAGGAAAGCGCTCGCTGAGAAAGGTTTTCAGGTTGCCGACGATATCGGGTGCGGCATTGACCAGACCGACCATCTGCTCAACCAGGGTGGGGACGATCAGCAGCGCGACCAGAACGAACAGCAAGGCGGCAAAAATCGTGATCGCCACGGTCGCCAGGACACGGCTCAGGCCAAGGCGTTCGAGCCGGTCGGCGATCGGGTCGAGGCAATAGGCAATGGCGCCGCCCAGGATGAAGGGCAGCAGGACATCGCCGAGAAACCACAGGATTGCAAAGAGCATCGCCGCGGCGATGCCCCAGTATTTCACCTGTTCCCTGACCGGAAGTCCCATGCAGATCCTTTCTGCATCCGGTATTGCCGCTTTCCGGCGCCGGATCAAGGCCATGGCGCGTTCATCGTGGAGACGCCTGCGGCGTCACGCCCTGGGTTTGCGCCGCGGCTGCGCCGCGTCGCGGTGCCTCCGGCGGGAGTATTTCGGGCAAGATGAAGCCCTGGTGGCCGGGCCCGGAAACGGTTTGCCAGCGGGCGGGCTTTGAAATAGAACCGGTCGACAGACCAACAACCAGAATGAGGCCCGTCCGCATGCGTCTTTCCCGCTATTTCCTGCCGGTTCTCAAGGAAACGCCTTCCGAGGCCCAGATCGTGTCGCATCGCTACATGCTGCGCGCGGGCATGATCAAGCAGTCAGCCGCCGGGATCTACGTGTGGTTGCCGCTGGGGTTCAAGGTGCTCAAGCGCATCGAGCGGATCGTGCATGAAGAGCAGAAGCGCGCCGGCCATATCCCGATGCTGATGCCGACGCTGCAATCGGCCGATCTGTGGCGCGAAAGCGGGCGTTATGATGCCTATGGCGACGAAATGCTGCGCATCAGCGACCGGCAGGGGCGCGACATGCTTTACACGCCGACGGCCGAGGAAATGTTCACCGACGTGTTTCGCTCTTATGTGAAGAGCTACAAGGACGTTCCGCTGACGCTCTATCAGGTTCAGTGGAAATTCCGCGATGAAATCAGGCCGCGGTTCGGTATCATGCGCGGGCGCGAGTTCTACATGAAGGACGGCTACAGCTTCGATCTGACCAGGGACGATGCCATGCATGCCTACAACCGGCATCTTGTCAGCTACCTGCGCACCTACGAGCGCATGGGGCTGCAGGCGATCCCGATGCGCGCCGACTCGGGGCCGATCGGGGGCGACGATACGCATGAGTTCCTGGTGCTGGCCGAGACCGGCGAAAGCGAGGTGTTCTACGACAGCCGCGTGACCGACATCCGCCTGGGCGCGCGCGACATCGACTATGACGACAAGGCGCAGTGCCAGGGGGTTCTGGAAGAATTCACCTCGCTCTATGCGCGCACCGACGAGACCCACGACGAGGCCGAATTTGCCACGGTGCCCGAAGAGCGCCGCCGCAGCGCCCGCGGTATCGAGGTGGGGCAGATCTTCTATTTCGGCACCAAGTATTCCGAAGCGCTCGGGGCAACCGTTGCCGATGAAAACGGCCAGCAGGTGCCGGTGCATATGGGCAGCTACGGCATCGGCGTGTCGCGTCTTGTGGGGGCGATCATCGAGGCGAGCCATGACGACAAGGGCATCATCTGGCCGGAAGGGGTGACCCCGTTCCATGTCGGCATCGTCAACTTGCGTCAGGGGGATGCCGGCTGCGATGCGGCCTGCGAGGAGATTTATACCGCGCTCTGCGGGGCCGGGCTGGAGCCGCTCTATGACGACCGCGAGGAACGCGCCGGCGCCAAGTTCGCCAGCATGGACCTGATCGGCCTGCCGTGGCGCATTACCGTCGGCCCGCGGGGGCTGAAGAACGGCGTGGTCGAGCTGACCAGCCGCCGCACCGGCGAAAGCGAAGAGATGAGCGCCGAGGACGCGGTGACGCGCGTGGCCGAGATCTACGCTCCGCACCACGAGGCGGGCGCGGTCGAGCCGATGGCCGGGCGCAGCTTTCACACCTGGCTCTGAGATGTCGCTGGAAGAGGTGGACTGGTCGCGCCTCCCGCCGCCCGTCGATGATGGCGGCGCCGATCACCTTGCGGGCATGGCGCTGC
>JALSJL010000313.1 GCA_026989405.1 Marinosulfonomonas sp.
CGACAACGATGACGCCGGCACGGCCGGTGCTGCAGACTTCGGCGACGAAGCTGACCTCATCCTGACCGTAGGCTACGAAGTCAACGACAACCTGTCGTTCGAGCTGAAAGCCAACGACCAGAGCGAGTACGAAATCAGCGCGACTGCCAAGTTCCAGTTCTAAGAACTGCACGCGCAAGATTTTCAGGGGCGGGCCTTCGGGCCCGCCCTTTTCTTTTGCCGGGAACTTTGGTTGAACTGCCTGAAACCCTGACAGCCCGGAGCCCAAGCATGTCCCTTCAGGAAATCACCGCCCGAATCCGGGCCGCCGAAAACCGCGCCGGGCGCCCGCCTGGTTCCGTCCGGCTGATCGCGGTGTCCAAGATGCAACCCGATGAGCGCGTCGAGGCGGTCTTGCAGGAGGGCCACCGCCTGTTTGGCGAAAACCGGGTGCAGGAAGCGGCCCGGAAATGGCCGGCGTGGAAAGAAAGCCATGACGGCGTGGAATTGCACCTGCTGGGCCCGCTGCAGACGAACAAGGCTCGCCAGGCCTTTGGGCTGTTTGACGCGATCCATTCGCTTGATCGGCCAAAGCTGGCCAGAACGCTGGCTCGGTTGGCGCAGGAACAGGGCCGGTGCCCGCAATTGTTCATCCAGGTCAATACCGGGGAAGAACCGCAAAAAGCCGGCGTGCTTCCGGCTGACACCGATGGCTTTATTGCACTGTGCCGCGAACTGGATCTCCCGGTCGTTGGGCTCATGTGCATCCCGCCGGTCGACGAAGAACCCGCGCTGCATTTTGCCCTGCTCGCAAAGATCGCGGGGCGCAACGGGTTGAAGGAACTGTCAATGGGCATGAGCGCCGATTTCGAAACCGCCATCGCGCAGGGCGCGACCTATGTGCGCGTCGGGTCTGCCATCTTTGGTGCCAGGGGCTGAACGATCAGCCGCGCGCCGGGCTGCAGCCGGCGGGCGACCCGGCGCAGGTGCCCGGCCGCAAGGCCGATGCAGCCTTCGGTCGCGTGGCCCGGTTTTCGCCAGCGATGAATGAAGATCGCCGAGCCGCGACCGGGCACCGCCTGGGGCCAGTTCCAGTCGGTGAGCAGGACCAGATCATACAACCGGTCCGAACGGCGCAGAGCTTCGTGGCTGTGGCCGAAGGGGGCACGAACCGGCTGGTTGTAGTCCTGCGCCGGATCGTCGCTCCAAAGATCGCCTGGCCGGATTGGCGTGGACCACGGTGCGGGCGGGGCCATCCTGTCAGGTCGATGGAGCATGCCGACAATCCGGTGGACGCCAACCGGTGTCGCCCCGTCGCCTTCGCGCTTGGCAGCGGTCAGCCCGGCCCTGCCGATCGAGCACGGAAAGATCCGTCCGCAAAAGCGCAGACCGGCTGGGGTCAGCACCAGGTCATCGGGCCTCACAGGATATGCCCGGACTTCCTGGCCTTGGTGTCCAGATAGTCGGCGTTCAACGGATTTTCGCCGACCTGCAACGGCACGCGCTCAACCACCTCGATGCCGTGTTCCAGCATTTTTTCGACCTTGCGGGGGTTGTTGGTCATCAGTCGGACCGACGAAAATCCGAGTGATTTCAGGATGTCCGCCCCGATTCGAAAATCGCGCTCATCGTCCTCGAACCCCAGTCGGTGATTGGCTTCGACCGTGTCAAACCCCTGATCCTGCAGGGAATAGGCGCGCATCTTGTTTGCCAACCCGATCCCGCGCCCTTCCTGGTTGAGATACAGCAGGACGCCCGCGCCCTCTGCCCCCATCTGGCGCAACGCACCGCGCAGCTGATGGCCGCAGTCGCATTTCAGGCTGCCCAGCAGATCGCCGGTGAAACACGCCGAATGCAGCCGCGCCAGAACCGGTCTTGACCGGTCCGGCTGCCCGATTTCGACCGCGTAGTGTTCTTCGCTGCCGTCCTTCAGGCGAAAGACATGCAGCCGACCGGCCTTTGACACCTCCAGTGGAAGCCGCGCGGAAACAACGCGCTCGGTCTGGCCGCCACCTTGCAGAAGCGCCGCCGCCGTGTCGAGGTTCAACGAGGTGAGGCCGGCAAGAGCCGCGGGGAAGCTGTCAACCTCGACGATCAGGGCTGCCGGCAGCAGGTGGGCGTTCTTGGCAAGGGCAATGGCTGTGCGCGCGATCTCGGCATTGCCTTCGCGCAACGAATGCAGCGGGCCCTTCATCGGCATGCGCAGG
>JALSJL010000314.1 GCA_026989405.1 Marinosulfonomonas sp.
AGACCGCGAACAGCACCCGGTGCCTGCGCGCAATTGACAAGGCGATGCAGCCCGACAACACAAGCGTTGCGAGGGTCAGGCCGTGGGGGCCGGTCAGGCGCGCGATCTGATAAACCGGAGTGTCGATCCAGATGTAGGCCGTCAGCCCCCAGGGAAACCCGCCAAAGGCGTATGAACGAAGAAGTTCCGCCAATGCCAAGTATGCCGGGATTGCCAGCACCATTGCCAGGCTGGAGGACCGGGTCACACGACGCGCTGCCCAAAATCCAAGCGCCCAGAACAGGCCGATCCCGGCCGACATGCCAAGCAGGGCAAACGGCGCCATCCACCCGTCGCGCGCCAGGTCGACCAGAAACGGCTCGACGATCCAGACAAAGGTCACAAGTCCAAAGCCCAGCCCGACACGCCAGCCGATCCAGCCGGCCTGACGTGGTTTGTCGGCTTTTGCGCCCAATGCAATCACATAGGCCAGGGCCGGAACGGTCAGCCAGAAAAAACCGAACGGCGCTTGCCCCAGCGCAACGACCGCACCGCCGATGACCGGGAACAGCCCGCGCGGGCTCCATCTTCGACGGCTTGGCCAGGCCCGCGCGCCTTCACTCATCCGTGCATTTCTCGGTCAGACGAACGCGCAGACGCTTGATGCGCCGCGGATCAGCATCAACGACCTGAAACTCGACACCCTCAGGGTGCAACACGACTTCGCCGCGCGACGGGATGCGTCCGGCCAGCAGGAAGACAAGCCCCCCCAGGGTATCGACTTCTTCCTCGTTCTCGGAATTCACGAGCTTCTTGCCGATCTCGGCCTCGAACTCATCCAGCGGCGTCTTGGCATCGGCCAGGTAGCAACCGGGTTTTTCCTGAACCCAGAACTGATCCTCCGCGATATCGTGTTCATCCTCGATGTCGCCGATCACCTGTTCGATCAGGTCCTCAATTGTCACAAGCCCGTCGACGCCACCGTATTCATCAACGACCAGTGCCATGTGGATGCGCTCTGATTGCATTTTCTGCAGCAATACGCCGATCGGCATCGACGGCGGCGCAAACAACAGCGGGCGCGTCATCTTGCGCAGGTTGTAGCGACTGCCCTTGCCGTTGAACCCATGTTGCAACGCAAAGTCCTTCAGGTGAACCAGCCCGACCGGCGTATCCAGAGTTCCCTCGTATACCGGTAACCGCGACAGGCCGCTGTCACGAAACACCTTGACCAATTCATCCTTGCGGATGTCCACCGGAACCGAAACGATGTCCGCCTTGGGAATTGCCACATCATCCACCCGCATCCGGTAGAGGTTGCTCATCCCGGGGCGGGCCGCCTGGGTCTCGGATGTCGATGGGGGTTGTCTTGGAACATCTTGCTCGATCTGCCCGACCAATCTGAATGGTCCCAGCAATCTGGCAAGCACTCCAGGCTTTTTCTTTTCTTTCGGGTCAAGCGCGCTTTGCGCTGCGCTAGATAATCCGCCGTCTGCGTCGCCCATTTTTCCTTTCCAACTTTCCGGGCTCTGGCGCCCAATCAAATTGCATATGGGTCCGGAAAGCCAAGACAGGCAAGGCTCTCACGTTCCAAACTCTCCATTTTCACCGCATCTTGTTCGCGTATGTGATCATAACCCAACAGATGCAGGGTGGCGTGTATCACCAAATGCGCCACATGAAAGTCGATTTCACGGTTCATCTCGGCCGCTTCCCGGACGCATGTTTCATATGCGATGGCGATATCGCCCAACTCGACCCGGCCATTCTCATCGGATTTTCCGGGCAAGCCGGGCGTCTGCCCCGGCACCTCCGGCGCCAGATCGACCGTGGGCCAGGACAAGACATTGGTGGGCTGCGGCTTGTCGCGAAATTCCGTGTTCAGTTGCGAAATCCGTTCATCGTTACATGCCAGGATGCTGACCTCGCAGTCCTGCGGATCCAGCCCGACAGTGCGGATCGCGGCCGCACATGCCCCTGGTGCCAGCTTTTCAAGGGCAAGATCGCCCCAGCGTGGGTCTTCGATCAGAATATCGACCTGGCATTCCATCAGCAATCAGTCACCTTCGCCGGCATCGTAAGCCTCGATGATACGTGCAACCAACGGATGGCGCACGACGTCCTGCGCCGTGAAATAGTTGAACGCGATATCGTCAATGCGCGAAAGAAGGCGCTCTGCGTCTGAAAGACCGCTTGT
>JALSJL010000315.1 GCA_026989405.1 Marinosulfonomonas sp.
CCATCGTGTCGATCACGACCTTCATGTAGGGCATCGTGGTCGTCAGAAGGGCGGACATGCCGAGGATGTCGGGCTTTTCCTTTTCCAGCGCTTCCAGGTAGCTTTCAACTGCATTGTTGATGCCCAGATCAAGCACTTCGAAGCCGGCGCCTTCCATCATCATGGCGACCAGATTCTTGCCGATGTCGTGGATGTCGCCCTTGACGGTGCCGATCACCATCTTGCCGACCCGCGGCGCGCCGGTTTCGACCAGCAGCGGCTTCAGGATGAACATCCCACCCTTCATCGCATTGGCCGCCAACAGAACCTCGGGCACGAAAAGAATGCCGTCGCGAAAGTCCTTGCCGACAATGGTCATCCCGGCCACCAGAACCTTGGTCAGGATGTCATACGGCTCCCAGCCGCGCTCCAGAAAAATTCTGACACCTTCTTCGATCTCTTCCTTGAGACCGTCATAGAGGTCATCCTGCATCTGCAGGTTCAGTTCTTCGTCACTGAGTTCACTCAGGATGATCTCTTCTTCGTCGGACATGGGCCGCCTCCGCGCCGGAATTTGTTCTGACCTACTTACTAGATGCGGCGGAAGTGGGGAAGCAACTTGCCCGATTGCGACATTGGCGCACATCTGACCGACCTTGGCGCCAATCCTGCCGGTCGTCGGGGTGGCATGCGTTCCCTTTTTGTTCCATACTGGACGCATGAGCGAACCGTCACGCACCATTCCCGCCCATCTGCGCCGACCGGCGAGGGCCGCACAATCGAATGCGAGCGGGCGGTTCGAGCCCTGTCGGCGCGAGACCGTCGACGATGGCTGGGACATTGCCGAGGAAGAGGCCTTGCTGCGCACCGAAGTCGCGATCGAGACGCCGCGCAAGGTGATTTCGCGCAACAGCTCGCCGGATGTGCATTTCGACCGGTCGATCAACCCGTATCGGGGCTGCGAACACGGCTGCATCTATTGTTTCGCACGCCCGAGCCACGCCTTTCTGGGCCTGTCGCCGGGGCTCGATTTCGAAACCCGGCTGATCGCGCGCCCGGATGCGGCGCAGGTGCTTCGAAAAGAACTGTCCGCGCCGGGTTACCGCGTCGCGCCGATTGCCATCGGGACGAACACCGACCCCTACCAGCCGATCGAACACAGGTTTGGTGCCATGCGCGCCGTTCTGGAGGTCTTGCAGGCCTTCGCGCACCCGGTGACGGTCGTGACCAAAGGAGCGCTGGTCGAGCGGGATATCGACATTCTGGCAGACATGGGGCGCCGGGGGTTGGCGCAGGTGGGGATGTCCGTGACCACATTGGACAAGGAACTGTCGCGCCGGATGGAGCCGCGCGCGCCCACGCCGGCGCGCAGGCTGGCGTCAATTTCCGCGCTTGCGGCGGCCGGCTGTCCGGTGCGGCTGATGGCGGCGCCGGTCATTCCCGGGCTCACCGACCACGAGATCGAGGCGATTGTCGCGGCCGCGGCCAATGCCGGAGCGGGCTCGGCTGAATGGATCATGCTGCGTTTGCCCGCCGAGGTCAGCCCGTTGTTCAAGGAATGGCTGGCGCGGCACTATCCCAATCGCGCCGGCAAGGTCATGGCGCGGGTGCGCGAAATGCACCGCGGCAAGGACTACGATACCCGTTGGGGGCACCGGATGCGCGGCGAAGGCGTGTATGCGCAGATGATCGCGCGCCGGTTCGACCTGGCCACCCGCCGTGCCGGGCTGACCCGCAAGCGGGCGGCTCTTCGGTGCGACCTGTTCCAGGTCCCGGGTCGCGCGCGGCAATTGAGCCTGTTCTGAGCGGGGCGCGATGAAAGGCCATCGTCCGGCAGCCGTGACGTGTCACCGGCCCCGTTGCGAGCCGGCCGAGCCGGTCAGCCGCGCCGCCTGCCGCGCCGCTCGCGGGCCTTGGGCTGCTTGCCGTCGGTTCCGTCCGAGGCCGATGAGAACCCACCAAGCCGCTCGCTGATTTCATCGAGCGTCGGGCGCGCGCCGCGCGGCCTGGTGGTCAGGGCCTCATGCATTTTCTCAAGGTGTTCGGGTGTGGTTCCGCAACAGCCGCCAATGATGGTCGCGCCGGCGTCGCGCGCAAGCACCGCGTAGTCGGCCATCAGTTCGGGCGTGCCGTCATAGTGGATGTGGCCATGGACGAATTTCGGAATGCCGGCATTGCCCTTGGCAATGATCGGTCGTTCCGGTCCCTGTGCGGCAAAGCCCAGGATCGTCCGCATCAGATCCGAGGCCCCGACACCGCAGTTGGCGCCGTAGGCGATCGGCTTGTGGTCGAGTTTTTCGACAAGCGCGGCCATGTCGGACGAGGTGACGCCCATCATGGTGCGCCCGGAGGTGTCAAAGCTCATCGTGCCGCACCACGGCATATCTGCCAGTCGCGCGCCTTCCGCCGCGGCCCGGTATTCATCTGCCGCCGAGATGGTTTCGACCCACAAGACATCGACGCCGCCCGATTTGAGCCCTTCGGCCTGTTCGTGGAACATCTCGACGGCCGAGGAATAGGAAAGCGTTCCCATCGGCTCCATGATCTCGCCGGTCGGCCCCATGGAGCCCGCGACGATCACGGTCCGGCCGGCCCGGTCAGCCACGTCCCGGCCGATTTCCGCGGCGATGCGGTTCAGTTCCTGAACGCGCCCCTGGGCATCGTGAAGTTTCAGGCGCGAGGCATTGCCGCCAAAGCTGTTGGTCAGAAATATGTCGCTGCCGGCATCGACCGCACCCTTGTAGAGCGCGGTGATCTTTTCCGGGTGTTCCACATTCCACAGCTCGGGCGCATCGCCCGATTGCAGGCCCATGTTGAAAAGCGTGGTGCCGGTGGCGCCGTCGGCCATCAGCCAGTCGCGTTCTGTCAGCAGTCGTGTCAATGCGTCGGTCATGTCAGCGGGTCTTCCGAGAAGTTGATCTGGCGGCATGCCAGGATTGATGCCTGTGGCAGGCAAATGACACGAAACGCCCGCTACGGCAAATGCAAACTCGTCATGAAGATGATGAGTGTCTGGGGGCTAACGCCGACCGGTGCCCGTGCGCCGGGCCACGGCCGCAAGCCCCAGCACAAGCGCCCACCAGCCGGGGGCGGCTGCATAGAGCGGCTGCCAATGTGGTGAAAAGCTTGTCTTGAACCGTCGCAGCCCGGCTCCGCCGGAAAATTTTGAAACGCTTTGGCGCATGCGTGTAACCAGCCAGGAGGTGTCGGGCGCGTCATATGGGACCGCGGCCAATGACAGGCGCGTACATTTCATGGCCGCCGCGCTGGAAATGGCCTGAGTGACAAGAAGATGCATGGTGCCATCCGGGGCCTGATCGGTGTGGCGCATCAGGTCCAGGGTCCATTCGCTTCGCGTCTCGTGAAATGTGACGAAACCGACCAGTTCATCGCCCCGGTAGGCCAGAAAGACCCTTTGACAGTTCACATAGTCCCGACCAAACCGGCCCATGGAGAACCCGCGCTCTCCGCCGTGGCTCCTGGACCATTGCTCGGCAACGGCCTGCATGTCGTCAAGCGGCAGACAGCGGCCGCCCTCGACAACGGTGACGCCCGATTTTTCGCCTTTTCGGCACATGCGGCGCAACTGGCGACGGTGCGACCCTTCCTGCGAGAATTTCGTGGGATCAAGCCAGGCATCCTGGGCTATGGCCAGTGTTTTCCAGCCGGCCGACCGGGCGATCACCGCAGTCCTGGCGCTGCATTTGTAGATCAGGGGCGCCCGGATGCGCAGTCGGGCAGCCTTTTGAAAAGACACGAGCGTCCGCGTCACCGCGCCAACGGTGCGCTCCAGTGGATCAAGCACCATGACCAGGCTCTGGCCGACCGGGGCCGCCAGGGCCAGGGCCTGCGCGCCACATCTGAGCACGCCGATCTCCCCTTGACGCAAGAGGCTGACTTCGGCGCGAGGGGCCGACCAGACCAGGGCTTCCAGTTCCGGAGACAGAAAGGCCGAGCGTTGCGGGCCAAGCAGGGTAACTACCCTTTCGGAGTCTTGCCTGCCGGCGCCCCGAAACAGCGCTGCCAGCGCCAGCGCTGCCGGAACCAGGAAGTAGACCATGCGAAAGGCCAGCGCCGTGCCAAGAAGCGCATCCGCCGGCACATGTGGCAAAAACGCCAGCAGTGAAACTTCGAACGGGCCGACCCCGCCGGGGGTGCCGCCAATCAGGCCCGCGCCCAATGCCAGCAGAAAGGCCGGGATGAACAGGGTGAGGGGCATCACCATGCCTTGCGGCAGCAAGATGTGGAACGCCCCGGCCGCCATCATGGTGTCGACCAGGGCGAGCGCGGCAATCGCGCCCCAGGCACCAAGTGAAGGCCAGTTCCGGTTTTTGCCCGGTGCGATCAGGAGCAGAATGCTCAATCCGGCAGCCAGGGCCAGGACGCAAATGGCGGCCAGGCGCAGCCCGAAAGGCCCGGTTCCGCCGACCACGACTGCCAGCGCGGCCACGACCGCCCAGCCGGCGAGGAAGGACACCGAGACCGCAAATGACACCCGCAAGGCTGCCGGAAGCGTCAGTTCCGGCAACATGCGCCAGCGCACCAGGGCCCCGGTCAGCACGCCAAACCCGGCAAACTGCGCGATGGCAATCGAGACGGTGCCGCTGAACCGGGCGCGTTTCGGGTCAACCGCGGTTCCAAGCAGGCCATGCAAGACCTGGTCATAGCGGCCGACAGCCCAGAAGCTCGCGATCGTGGCCAGTGCCGCAAGCCCCCATTGTGCCGGGCGAATGCGCTCAAGCGTGCCAAAGACCTCGGAAATATCGAGCGCCGGGAGCTTTTCCCGCAGCATCCAGAGAACAAGGGCCACAATGCCAAGCACGACCAATTGCCGCCCGAACATCGGGCGCAGCCCGACGGGTATGGATTTTGCTCGTGTTGCCGTCCTGATCTTGTTCATTCCGCCCTCCAGCCATCGTCAACGAGAAGGCTAGAGGCAGGAAGCTGAGCAGAGCTTAACAATTAAAATGCAAACAAAAAAGCGCGCGGAACCCTGCCGCGCGCCCTGTCGCCGTGCCCGGCTTCTGGCAAGCCGGGGTGCGGCCTAGATTTCCGCCATCAACTGTGCTTTGGCTTCAGCCAGAAACTCCTGCATCTTGGCGCGGATGGTCGTTTCATCGGCCTTGTCGCCAAGGTCACCGGCAAGCTTGCGAAAGACATCCTCGTCCCCGGCCTCCTCGAAATCCGAGGCGATGACCTCGGTGACATATTTCTGGACGTCGTCGCCGGTCAGCCCCAACAGCTCTGCGGCCCAGAGCCCAAGCAGCTTGTTGCGCCGGGCTTCGGCCTTGAATTTCATTTCCTCATCGTGGGCGAATTTCGCCTCAAAGGCGTTTTCGCGTTCGTCGAAGGTTGACATGGCCCGCTCCTTGCTCTTGCCGGATGTTGGTCCTGATATGCCCATTGTTGCGCACAGGTGCAAGTGCGCAGGCCTGCCTTGCCCCGTGCAATATCATCGCATATACGGGCGCCGAACGGGCGGGCCGGCAGATGTTTCGCCCCGGCGCGATCGGAGAGCAGATGGCACGGCGCAAGAAAATCTACGAAGGCAAGGCAAAGATCCTGTATGAAGGCCCCGAACCGGGCACCTATGTGCAGTATTTCAAGGATGACGCCACGGCGTTCAATGCCGAAAAGAAGGCTGTCGTCGACGGTAAAGGTGTGCTGAACAACCGCCTCAGCGAATTTTTCATGACCGGGCTGTCATCGATCGGCGTGCCGACTCACTTCATCAAGCGGCTGAACATGCGCGAACAGCTGATCCGCGCGGTCGAGATCATTCCACTGGAAATCATCGTGCGCAACTACGCTGCCGGCTCGATGTCGAAACGATTGGGAATGGCCGAGGGCACGCAACTGCCACGCCCGATCATCGAGTTTTCCTACAAGGACGACAAGCTGGGCGACCCGCTGGTGCCCGAGGAATACATCATCGCCTTCGGCTGGGCATCGCAGCAGGACATGGACGACATCGTGGCGCTGGCGCTGCGGGTCAATGACTTCCTTTCGGGCGTCATGCATGGCGTCGGCATCCAGCTGGTGGACTTCAAGATCGAGGTCGGGCGCATCTGGGAAGGCGATTTCATGCGCCTGATCGTCGCCGACGAGATCAGCCCCGACAGTTGCCGCCTGTGGGACAAGGAAACCGGGCGCAAGCTGGACAAGGATGTGTTCCGTCGTGATCTTGGCGACTTGGCCGATGCCTATACGGAAGTGGCCAAGAGGCTTGGCGTCATGCCGTCGAATGTGACCCATTCACCGAAGCCGACCTTGATCAACTAGGCCGTATAACAAACTGAAAAGGCGTATAAAACCATGAAGGCTATGGTTCATGTCATGCTCAAGCAGGGTGTTCTCGACCCGCAGGGCGAAGCGGTTCGCAGCGCCTTGGGCAGCCTGGGTTTCGATGATGTCGAGAACGTGCGTCAGGGAAAATACCTGGAGATCGAGCTTGCCGAGACCGACAGGGAACGCGCTGAAGCCCGCGTGCGCGAAATGTGCGAAAAGCTCCTGGCCAACACCGTGATCGAAAGCTACAGCGTGGAGATCGGCTGATGCGTGCCGGTGTCATCGTATTTCCCGGCTCGAACTGCGACCGCGATCTGGCCGAGGCGTTGCGCGCCGCCGGTGCCGATGTCACGATGGTCTGGCACAAGGACAGCAGCTTGCCCGAGGGGCTTGACGTGGTGGCTGTGCCGGGCGGGTTTTCATTTGGCGACTATTTGCGCTGCGGCGCCATCGCGGCCCGGTCGCCGGTTTCTTCGGCGCTTGTTGACCACGCGAAGAAGGGCGGCTATGTCATTGGAATATGTAATGGTTTTCAGATCTTGACAGAGACGGGTCTGCTGCCCGGCGCGCTGATGCGCAATGCTGGCCTGAAATTCGTTTGCCGCTCTGCAGATCTTGAAGTGGTCACCAGCGACAGCGTGTTTACCGGCGGCTACCAGGCGGGCCAGGTTGTCAGCTACCCGGTCGCGCATCACGACGGCAATTATGTCGCCGACCAGGCGCTTGTCGCGCATCTCGAGGCAGAAGACAGGGTCGCCTTCCGTTATGTGGACAATCCGAACGGATCGGTCGGCGACATCGCCGGAATTCTCAGTGAGAACCGACGGGTCCTTGGCCTGATGCCGCACCCCGAAAGGGCGGTGGACAGCCTGCAGGGCAGCAGCGACGGCGCGCCCATGTTCGCGGCTTTGAGCGCCCTGCTGGAAAACGCCTGAGCTACGCCTTGAGACTGGCGTCAATGGCGCTTAGGTTGGGTGCATGCCCCAAGGCTCGATGAAACCCGGCAAGAGCACGCGTCCCGCCATGTCATGGCTTGGGCGTTTCAACGTCTTGCTGGTCACCCTCATCGGGGTCACGGTGGTCTTGTGGACAAACCAGTGGCTGAGCGAGCGCTTTACCGAAGACACCCGAAGCCGGGCCGCTGTCCGGCAGGCCCTGTATTCCGGCAACCTGATTTCCGAGTTGCAGCGAAACTCTGTCGTGCCGTTGTTGTTGTCGCGCGAACCGGGCTTGATCAGCGCCCTGTCGACCGGCAATTTTTCGCAATCTTCGCAAAAGTTGATCTACTATTCCGAAGAGATCGGCGCCGCCGGCCTGATGATGCTGGACGCAAACGGTCGGGTCGTTGCCGCGACAGATCGTTCGAAAATCGGCGGAAACCACCGGCAGGAGCCCTATTTTGTCGAAGCGCTGCGCTCTGGCGACACGGTGTTTACCACCTCTCAGACAGAAGCCGGCGCATTTGTGTTCAACTACAGCCGCAAACTGGAAAACGATGGCGATCTGGCCGGGGTGATCGTGGTCGAGGCCGATCTGGGCCGATTTGAAAACAGCTGGCTTGGCATCAACGATGTTGTCATGGTGTCCGACAGCGAGGGAACCGTCGTCCTGTCCACCGAACCGCGCTGGCGCGGCCTGAAGCAGGAAGACGCGTTGCAGACCACCTCGGCGCCTTCCGCGATTGACCGGGCGATCCGGGCCGCGGTTGACTGGACGACACTGCCTTATGACGCGTTCATCCGGGGCCAGGCCGTGATGCGGATGGAAACCCGGGTGCCGTTTCAGGGCTGGACCATGACCAGTTTCACGCCCTATGCGTCGGTGCGTGAGCGGGTAAACGGGGTGCTGGCGCTCGAGATCATGGGGTTTGCCATCCTGCTGGCTGTCGCGTTCTATTTCGCGAGCCGGCGGGCGCGGGCGCGCTCGGTGGAGTATCAGCAGGAGTCGGCAGAACTCCGCCAGTTGAACGATGCGTTGCAGCGGGAAATCGCCGAACGGGAGAAGGCCGAACATCACCTGAACATCGCCGAACAGACACTGGCCCAGTCGTCCAAACTTGCCGCTCTGGGCGAGATGTCTGCCGCGGTCAGCCATGAGCTCAATCAGCCGCTGGCGGCCATGAAGACCTACCTTGCCGGCGCCAAGCTGCTGTTGCGCCGAAAACGGCCGGACGAAGCGCTCAGTTCCTTTCAGCGGGTGGACGATCTGATCGAGCGGATGGGCTCGATCACGCGCCAGCTCAAGAGCTATGCGCGCAAGGGCGGGGATGCCTTCGAGCCCTTGGATTTAAGGGATGCGTTCTCATCGGCCCTGTCGATGATGGAGCCGCAGCTGCGCCGTCAGGATGTCGAGATCATCCGCCATATTCCGACAGAACCGGTCATGGTGATGGCGGATCGGGTGCGGCTGGAACAGGTGATGATCAACCTGTTGCGCAATGCCATGGACGCCATCAAGAATGCGAAAGACCCATCGATCGAAGTCATCATTTCGGCTGGTGAAACGGCGGTGTTTTCGGTGCGGGACAACGGCCATGGAATCCAGGATCTGGACAGTCTCTTCGAGCCTTTCTACACGACCAAGGCACCGGGAGACGGGGTTGGTCTTGGTCTTGCCATTTCCTCGGGTATCGTGAACGATTTCGGCGGGCGCCTCATGGCGCGGAACGGTTCCGGTGGGGGGGCCGTTTTTGAAATGAAACTCCCGTTGCTTGATGCCAGAATGGATGCGGCGGAATAGGATGCCAAAACGCAAGATGAAAATAGCAATCGTTGACGACGAAAAGGACATGCGCCAGTCGATCAGCCAGTGGTTGGCGCTTTCGGGGTTCGAAACCGAAACATTCGACAGCGGGGATGCTGCTTCCAAAGCGATCGGATCGGAGTATCCGGGCATTGTCGTGACCGACATCAAGATGCCGGGCATGGATGGCATGCAGTTGCTGAAAAAGCTGATGAGCATCGACAGCGCCCTGCCTGTGATCATGATCACGGGCCACGGAGATGTTCCGATGGCCGTCGAAGCCATGCGCCTTGGCGCGTTCGATTTTCTTGAAAAGCCATTCAACCCCGATCGGATGACCGAACTTGCCAAGCGCGCCACCAACAGCCGTCGGCTGACGCTGGACAGCCGTGCGTTGCGCCAGGAGCTTTCGGATGGCTCCACGATCATGAAAAAGCTGATCGGGTCATCGCCGGTGATGGAGCGGCTGCGCGAAGACATCCTGGATCTGGGTCAGGCCGACGGCCATGTGTTGATTGATGGCGAAACCGGAACGGGCAAGACACTGGTTGCGCACGCGCTGCATGCGGTTGGCGCCAAGGCGGGCAAGAAATTCGTTCTGGCATCCTGCTCGGCCCATGACGAGGAAACGCTGGCCAGGAAGCTGTTTGGCCCGACCGAGGAAGGGGCGAGCCTGCCGCTGATCGAACAGGCCCGCGGCGGCACCCTGGTTCTGGAAGACATCGAGGCGCTGTCACAGCAACTGCAGGCCCGGCTTCTGACCTGGATCAACGAACAGGGCACCCCGGCCGAAACCCGGCTGATTGCGATCTCGAACCTTCAGGAACAGGGCAAGACCTGCGAGGACGTGTTGCGCCCCGATCTGTTTTACCGGCTGGCGGCGATGAAAATCACGCTGCCGCCGCTGCGCAACCGCGGTGAAGACGTGCTGACCCTGTTCAACCGTTTTGCGGAACAATCGGCCGAGGAATACGGTTGCGAGGCGCCCGAAGTGACCGCGCAAGAGGCCGCTCAGCTGTTGCAGGCCCCCTGGCCGGGCAACATCCGCCAACTTTCGAACGTGGCGGAGCGCGCGGTCTTGCAGGCGCGGCGCGGCACGGGTTCGATTGCGTCGCTGCTCATGTCGGAAGACGACGACGCCGAAGCCACCATGACGACCGAGGGCAAGCCGCTGAAGGAATATGTCGAGGCGTTCGAGCGCATGTTGATCGACAACACGATGCGCCGGCACAAGGGCTCGATCGTGGCCGTGATGGATGAACTTTGCCTGCCCCGACGCACGCTCAACGAAAAAATGGCGAAATACGGGTTGCAGCGCTCAGACTATCTCTGAGTGCTCGTGGCGGCATGTCCGCGCAGATTGCCCATTTTGAGATTGTAATCCCCCCGATAACACCTTTATGTTGCAGGGACGGGATACTCGACTGAGATTTGGACCCGAATAAGTTTCGCTGATTTCGTTTCTCCTGCAGGCATACGGTCGCGGGAATTTCGAGACAGACTAGAACGGCCGGAAGGCCAAAACTGTTAGCTCAACCCTGAAAAACAAGGGAAAGAGCCTGAAAATGGGGTGGCCTTGCCGCTCTGGAGAAAAACCGCGATGAGGCGCGCAGATCACATCACAAGCCAGTCAGACTCCGAACTCGGTGTCGCCAGGCTTGTCGCCGCGCCGGATATCGCTTCAACAAGACACCACCTGCAACGACTGGCGCCCCCCGGGGCGGCACCCTTGGACGTGGTGCAGCAAGAGATCAAATGGCAAAGAAAATGCTCATCGACGCCACCCACGCGGAAGAGACCCGCGTTGTGGTGGTCGACGGAAACAAGGTCGAGGAATTCGACTTTGAATCGGAAAACAAGCGCCAGCTAGCTGGCAATATATACCTTGCAAAAGTTACCCGGGTCGAACCGTCGCTGCAGGCGGCCTTCATCGATTACGGCGGCAACCGGCACGGTTTCCTGGCGTTTTCCGAGATTCACCCGGACTACTATCAGATCCCGGTGGCCGATCGCGAGGCCCTGCTTGCAGAAGAACGCGAATACGCCAAGGCGCTGGCCGAGGAAGAAGAAGAGCGCGAATCAAAAAAGGCGTCGCGTTCCAGGTCGCGTTCGCGTGGCCGGTCGCGGTCGCGCGCCAAGGCCGCCGATGCCGGGAACGCAGATGCGGTGGCGACCAAGGAGGTCTCGGCCTCAGGCATGGACGTGATCGAGATCGACGCCCCTGATCTGGTCGATTCGGACGACGAAGGGCTTTCACCTGCCTTCACCGCGTCCGAAACACCCGTGGAAACACCCGCCTCCGACGAGACAACGCCCGCCCCAGCGGTGGACACTGCCGCAGATGTTGTCGCCGAAGTCGAGGTCGTCGAAGACGGCGACGCCGAGGCGCAGGCCGACCCGGCCGAAAAGGATGAAAACATCGAGCGGGTCGCCGACGACGACACCACCGAGGAAATTCGCCGTCCGCGCAAGGTGCGACCGCGCAAATACAAGATCCAGGAAGTGATCAAGGTGCGGCAGATCCTTCTGGTGCAGGTCGTCAAGGAAGAGCGCGGCAACAAGGGGGCGGCGCTGACCACCTATCTTTCGCTGGCCGGGCGCTACTGCGTTCTGATGCCCAACACGGCCCGCGGCGGCGGCATCAGCCGCAAGATCACCAACGCGGCCGACCGCAAGAAGCTCAAGGAAATTGCCAATGACATCGAGGTCCCGGATGGGGCCGGCCTGATCATTCGCACCGCCGGGGCACAACGCACCAAGACCGAAATCAAGCGTGATTACGAATACCTGCTGCGCCTGTGGGAGCAAATCCGCGAGTTGACGCTCAAGTCGATTGCACCGGCCAAGATCTACGAAGAGGGCAATCTGATCAAGCGCTCGATCCGCGATCTTTACAACAAGGAAATCGACGAGGTCTTTGTCGAGGGTGAAGACGGCTACCGGGTGGCCAAGGACTTCATGAAGATGATCATGCCCTCGCATGCCAAGAACGTGAAGCTCTACAAGGAATCGCTGCCGCTCTTTGCCCGCTACCAGGTCGAAAGCTACCTGGCCTCGATGTTCAACCCGACGGTTCAACTGAAATCTGGTGGCTATATCGTGATCGGCGTGACCGAGGCGCTGGTGGCCATTGACGTGAACTCGGGCCGCTCGACCAAGGAAGGCTCGATCGAAGATACCGCGCTCAAGACCAACCTTGAGGCGGCCGAAGAGATTGCCCGGCAATTGCGCCTGCGCGACCTGGCCGGGCTGATCGTCATCGACTTTATCGACATGGAAGAGCGGCGCAACAACACGGCGGTCGAAAAGCGTTTCAAGGAACGGCTGAAAAATGATCGCGCGCGCATTCAGGTGGGTCGCATTTCCGGGTTCGGCCTGATGGAAATGTCGCGCCAACGTCTGCGCCCCGGCATGATCGAGGCGACCACACAGCCTTGCCCGCATTGTCATGGCACCGGCCTGATCCGGTCGGATGACAGCTTGGCCTTGTCCATCTTGCGCCAGTTGGAGGAAGAAGGCACGCGCAGGCGTTCGCGCGAGGCGTTGGTCAAGGTGCCGGTCGGAATTGCCAACTACCTGGTGAACCAGAAACGCGAACATATTGCCGGCATCGAGGCCGCCTATGGCATGGCGGTGCGGATCGAAGCCGACCCGTTCCTGATTTCACCGGATTTCTCGATCGAGAAATTCAAGACCGCCACGCGCATGGTTCCCGAGGTTTCGGCGCCGGTTGTGTCGGTGGATGCCGCGATCATGTCCGAAGAGGATGAGGAACAGGAAGCCGAAACACCCGAAGAGCCGACCACCGAAGAGGCCG
Source organism: Marinosulfonomonas sp. (assembly GCA_026989405.1). Lineage (GTDB taxonomy): Bacteria > Pseudomonadota > Alphaproteobacteria > Rhodobacterales > Rhodobacteraceae > JAJRUE01. The sequence goes on from JALSJL010000315.1 coordinate 12,827, forward strand.
CGCCGAAAAAGCGCAGGCGTCGGCGCCGTCGGCGGCGCTCTGGTGGCGGTGATGCCCAGCCCCAGGCCGAGGCTTCGGATGCAGATGCGGCTGAAAACACCGCCGAGATAGCGCCACAGGCCCCGGAGGCAGGCGAAACAGCCGAAAAGGCTGCCGAGACCGCGCCGGGCGTTGCCGAAGAAAAGCCGCGCAAGGTCAGCCGGTCTCGCGCTGGCGGCGCCAAGGCGTCCGAGCCGGTTGCCGGGGCTGAAATTGCGCCGGCGGCCACGGAGGACGCTGACACGGTGGCTGAGGTGGACGAAGCCGAAACGCCGAAAAAGCCGAAGGCCAAGACGACGCGCAAAAAACGCACGACCAGGAAAGCCGCAGATGCCGCCGCACAAGGCGCGTCTGACGAAACGGCCACTGAAGCGGCCCCCGATGCAGAGCCAGCCGAACCGGCGCAGGAAAAGAAGCCGAAAAAGGCGACCCGCAGCCGGGCCAAATCGAAGCCAAAGCCGGAAACCGCTGCGGCCCGGCCCCCGGCTCAAACCGAGCCTGCCGTTGCCGAGCCGACCCCGCCTGCGCCGGAAAAAGCGCCTGAACCGGTCCCGGTGGCCGAGGTTGCAGAGAAACCGGAGACCGCCGGCAAGCCGAAGAAAAAGGGCTGGTGGTCGCTCGGGAAATAGCGGTCGCGGATGTGAACATCGTGATGCCGGGTCAGGGGCCCGGCATCATTTTTTCTGGATGAAATAGTGTGTTTCGCGCCCGCTCTTGCGCGACCCGAGATACTGGTGCCCGCTTTCGGTGCAGAAATGCGGCACATCAATGACTGCCGCCGGATCATCAGCCCGCAGCCGCAGCACCGCGCCAGAGCGCAGACCCGCCAGACGCTTGCGCGCCTTCAGCACCGGCAACGGGCAAAGCAGGCCGACTGCATCCAGATCTTCGTCAAATGTCATGAGCAAGCGGGTTAGCGATGAACTTTCAGCATGTCCACAAAGATGTGACAGCTTGTGCGGGTGACGTGCCTGAAATGCCGGGCTATGTCTGAGAGATGTTTGGAATCGAGATCATAGACGCCTCTCTCTTGCCCGCCATGTTCGTGGCGATGCTGGCCGGCCTGCTTTCATTTGTCAGCCCCTGTGTGCTGCCGATCGTGCCGCCGTATCTGGCCTATATGGGCGGCATCACGATGAAAGACATGACCGAGGGCAACCGGGCCAGCCGCAAGGCAATTCTGCCGGCGGTGTTTTTTGTGCTCGGGCTGTCGACGGTCTTTCTTTTTCTCGGTTTCACAGCCTCGGCATTCGGGGCATTTTTTCTGCAGAATCAAGAGTTGTTCGCAAAAATCTCAGGGGCCGTCGTGATCGTGTTCGGCCTGCATTTTCTGGGCATTTTCCGCATCGGGCTGCTTGACCGCGAGGCCCGGCTGGATGCCGGCGCCAAAGGCGGTTCGTCCTTTGGCGCCTACATTCTCGGCCTGGCCTTCGCTTTCGGCTGGACACCCTGTATCGGCCCGCAACTGGGTGCGATCCTGTCACTTGCCGCATCAGAAGCCTCGGTGACCCGGGGAACCGTGTTGCTGGGTGTCTATGCCGCCGGGTTGGGCCTGCCGTTCTTGCTGGCGGCCGTGTTCATTCAGCGTTCATTGGGGCTGATGAACCGGATCAAGCCCTGGATGGGCGCCATCGAAAAGGCGATGGGGGTCTTGCTGATCATTGTCGGTGTCGCCTTGGTCACCGGTGCGTTCAGCGCGTTTTCCTGGTGGCTGCTTGAAAAATTCCCGGCCTTGGCCTCTCTTGGCTGAGCGGCCTTAAACTCGC
>JALSJL010000316.1 GCA_026989405.1 Marinosulfonomonas sp.
CTGACGCTTTTGACCACCGGCGCCCATGCCCCGATGCTTCAGGCCGATCTGCCGCGCCTGATCGAGCGTGTGAATGCCTGCTACGGCTACAACGCGATCTCGCGCATCCGGATTACCCAGACCGCGCCGACCGGGTTTTCCGAAGGTCAGGTCGCCTTTTCGCCGGCGCCGGAAAAAGAGCCCGCCAAGCCCGACCCAAAGATTGCCCGAGCCGCCAGAGAAGCGGTCCGCGACATTGCTGACGATGCGTTGCGCACAGCCCTGGAAAAGCTGGGCAGAAACGTCTTGTCCCGTTCCAAACTCTGAAGAGGTGACCCAATGAACCGCCCCCTGGCACTTTTTGCTGCCGTGATTGCGCTTGTCGGCGCTGTCGCATTCCTGTCGACGAACCGCGCGACCCAAACCCTGGCACCGATCGGTGCGGCTGTTGCCCAAGACAGTGAAATCGACACCTCGATGATCGAGGAAATGTCGATGGGCAACCCTGACGCCAAGGTGACGGTGATCGAGTATGCGTCATTCACATGCCCGCATTGTCGCAATTTTCATGCCTCTGTCCTGAAGGACCTGAAGCGCGACTACATCGACACCGGCAAGATCAACTTCATCTACCGCGAAGTCTACTTCGACCGGTATGGGTTGTGGGCCGGAATGGTCGCGCGCTGCGGGGGTCCGATGCGTTATTTCGGCATCGCCGATCTGATCTACGAGCAGCAGCAGGACTGGACCAAGGGCGGCGAACCGGCGGCGATTGCCGCGAGCCTTCGCAGAATCGGCAAGACCGCCGGCCTGAGCGATGAAGAGCTTGACAAGTGCATGGCCGACGGGGAAATGGCCCAGGCGATGGTTGCGGTCTACCAGAAAAATGCCGAGGCCGATGACATCAACGCCACGCCAAGTTTCGTGATCAACGGCGAGAAGTATTCGAACATGAGCTACGACGATTTTCGGGCCATTATCGAGGAAAAACTGGCCGAGTGATTGGCGCGGCTATGAGCCTGGCTTAGCCGGCGACAGCTTGATCCCGGCCAGGTCGAGCGCCTGCTCAAGGGCGGCCCGGTCTTGCAGTTCCAGCCGCACCGGCAGGGTCAGGACCTTTTGCTGAAAGGCGCCGGGCAGGCGGACCGCATCCTTTTCGGTGGTCACCAACTGTGCATCCTGCGCCAGCGCCTCCTGCTCCAGACGTTTCAGCAAGGGGCCGGACAAGGGTTGGTGGTCATCAAGGGCTTCCGACCGGATGATCCGGGCGCCGAGCCGGCGCAGCGTTGCAAAAAACTTGGCAGGGTTGCCAATTCCGGCGAAAGCAAGAACGCGCATGCCTTCCCAGTCGATACCGGTCTTGAGAGGTTCAAGCCTTGCCCGGATGCGCGGGCAGCCGATCAGGTCGCCCCACTCACGCGAAAACGCTTTCTGGTCCGCTTCGCTGCCGATGGAGATCAGCAGGTCGGCACGATCCATCCCGGCCGGCACGGGTTCACGCAGCGGCCCTGCGGGGATCACCCGGCCGTTTCCGAAACCCGTCGCGGCGTCGACGACGATGATCGACAGATCCTTGGCGACGTCGGGGTTCTGAAACCCGTCATCCAGCAGGATGACGTCGACACCTGCATCCTGCGCCGCGGCGACGCCACCGGCACGTTTTCGCGCAATCCAGGTGTCGGCAAAGGCGGCAAGCAACAAGGGCTCATCCCCGACATCGCGCGCGCTGTGCAAGGCCGGGTCCACCCTGACCGGGCCGTCCAGACGCCCGCCATAGCCGCGCGATACGACCCCGACCTTGTGGCCCGCCGATTGCAGAAGGCCGGCAAGCGCAATCACCGTTGGCGTCTTGCCGGTGCCGCCGATGTTCAGGTTGCCGATACACAAAACCGGAACCCCGGGCCGAATGACGGGCGCCCGCGCGACCCTGCGTGCGGTTGCCCGGCCGTAAAGAAGGGCAAGCGGTTGCAAGAGCCGCGCCTGCCAGCCGGGGGCTCGGGGCCCGCGCAACCAGAAATCCGGCGGCTTCATCTGGCCGGTGCCTTGTGTTTTGCAAGGACGTCGCGCAACACGGTTCTGGCCTGTTTCATGACATCGGCCCCGGCCGAACTGATCTGCCAGGCCGCATGCGCCATGATGGCGGCCCGGTCGGGCGCCAGCAAGTCGTCCAGGGCATGGCCAAGCTCGCCCATGTGACTGATTTCGCGCGATGCCCCGGCGCGCGCGAGGCGCTGGTATTCGACTTCATGCGCGCCGATGTTCGGGCCATGTGCCACGACCGACCCCAGCGCCGCGGCGTCAAACGGGTTGGGCGACTTTCCCGACGTGCCGTCTTGCGTGCGGCCCATGAAGGTCACTGGCGCCAGCCGGAACCAGAGGCCCATTTCGTCGGCAGTATCTGCAAGGTAGACCTGAACATCCTTGCCCGGCTCATTGCCAAGACTGCGTTGCGCCATGACCATTCCGGCCTTGCGCAGGGCTGCGGCAAATTCATCGCCCTCGTCGACATCGCCCGGCACGATCACCAGCAAAAGCCGGTGCGACTTGCGCAACGCCTGCTTGTGGGCCGCGATGACCGAGTCGAGCTCGGACAAATCGACCGAGGCGGCAAGCCAGACGGGCCGGCCGCCAAGAAGGTCGATCATGGCGTCCCATTCAGCCTGGTTGCAGGGCAGAGCGCTGGTTTCGCTTTGCAGGATTCCGGTGGTATCCACACGGTCGCGCCGGGCGCCGGCGGACACCAGGGCGACCGTGGTCGCCTCGTCGCCCGACAGGATCGCATGAAAACTCCGCAGGGTTCGGCGCTTGAGAAACGGGAACCATCGGCATGCCTGCGAAATTCCGAAGGCGCCGCCGGTGTCAATCATGATGGTGGGAATATTCCGGTCTGCGCAAATCTGGACCGCCACCGGCCTGATTCTTCCGGGAATCCAGACAGATATGTCGGGCTGCCAGAAATCCAGGAATTCAACCACCGATCCGCGGTCGTCATTGGGCAATGTCTCGTGGGCGCACCAGTCCGGCAGGTTACGGGGTTTTTCCCCCGCAGTCGTCAGCAGAAATGACAGATCGGGCAAGTCATCCGCCAGGCTGGCCATCAGATCCTGCACGACGTTCCAGTCCTCATCCCGGTCGACATGAAACCAGGCAAGCTGCGCCGACGGACGTTTGGCCGGACGTCGGGCGGCCACGGCTTTTTGTCGCCTGCCTGCGCGCAGGCCCTCGCGCCATTCGTAAAGCAGAAGGGAAGGGGAAAATCCCATGAAATGTGCTCGTTCAGCCTTCCAGTTCTTCGGTCGAGGACGCTTCGGTCGACTCGTCGCGCAGCCGGTGCAGATGCGCGATGAAGTAGCGCATGTGCGCGTTGTCGACGGTGCGCTGGGCCTCGGACTTCCAGGCATTGTAGGCTGTTTCGTAGTCCGGAAATATTCCGACGATATGGATATCATCGACATCCCGGAAAACCGTCTTGGTCGGGTCGACAAGCTCGCCGCCAAAGACAAGATGCAGGCGTTGCGTCATAAATCCTCCGTGGGGTCTGGGTTGGGCGCACCCTAGGGATGTGGCGCGATGCGTCAAGCCGTTGGCCCGAACCAGGTTCAGTCCAATTGGCAGCGCAGCGCCGCATGGATCGGGTCGGGTGCTGCAAGGATGCCGGGAAGTTTAGGCAGTGGACGGTTGAATTCAAGCGGGTTTCCAAGCCGGTCGGTCACCGCCGCGCCGGCTTCGCGGGCAATCAGGCTGCCGGCGGCGACATCCCATTCCCAGGTATCGCGCAACGTCAGCATGGCGTCGAAGCGGCCTTCGGCCACAAGCGCAAGCCGGTAGGCAAGCGACGGCCTGAAATGGCGTTTCACCGGCGGGACACCGCGCGGCCACAGCGCCGGCGCGAGCATGTTCCTGGCGCAAAGCACGCCCGCATCCGAAAGATCATCGCGCCGGGACGCGGTGATCGGCATGCCATCAAGCCAGGCGCCTTCGGACGCCCGCGCCGAATACATTTTTCCGGCGACCGGAAGAAACACGACACCAGCGATGATCTTGCCCTTTTCCGCGACGGCCAGCGAGTGCGACCAGCTGCGATCGCCGGCGATGAACGCCCGCGTTCCGTCGATCGGATCGACGATGAACACCCGGTCATGGTCAAGCCGGCCGGCGCTGTCTTCGCTTTCTTCGGACAGCCAGCCATAGTCCGGGCGCGCGGCGCGCAGCTGGTTCATCAGTGCGTCGTTCACGGCGATATCGGCTTCTGTCACAGGCCCGGCCCCGTCGCCCTTGTCCCATTCTTTCGGGGCATTTCGCCAATACGGCAGGGCAATTTCACCCGCGGCCCTGGCCGCATCAACCAGCAGGTCCAGATCATTCTCCGGCAAGCGTCAGACCTTCCACCAGAAGTGACGGCACGACACGCGAACGGTAGGCGCGCGCGTCGTTTGCGGGGACGATGGACAGCAACATCTCGCGCAGATTTCCGGCAATGGTGCATTCGTTCACCGGGTAGGCAATCTGGCCGTTCTCGATCCAGAACCCTGAAGCGCCACGCGAATAATCACCGGTCGTCGGGTTGATCGACGAGCCGATCATCGAGGTGACCAGCAACCCCGTGCCCATGTCCTGCATCAGGTCGGCGGGGGTTTTCGGGCCCTGGGTCAGTTCGACGTTGCCCGCAGCCGGTGACGGCGGGCTCGACAGGCCGCGCGCGGCGTTGGCGGTGGATTTCATGTCCAGCTTTCGGGCCGTTGCCAGGTCCAGCGTCCAGCCGGTCAGTGTCCCGGCATCGACGATGGCGCGCCGCCTTGTGGCCAGCCCCTCTGCATCGAACGGCCTGGAAAGTGCCGCCCGCGGGCGGTGCGGATCTTCGGTCAGGGTCAGGCCGTCGGGCAGCACCCGGGTTTCCAGCAGGTCACGCGCCCAGGATGAGCCCCGAACGATCGAAGCACCATTGATCGCCGAAAGCAGATGGCCGATCAGGCTTGCCGAAACCCGTTCGTCGTAAAGCACCGGAAAGGCGCCGGTCGGCGGTTTGCGCGCACCGGCCCGCGCGACCGTGCGTTCGGCGGCAATCCGGCCCACTTCTTCCGGGCTGGGCAGATCCGAGCGAAAGGTCAGAGTTTCGCCAAAATGGTCGCGCTCCATATTCGTGTCGCTGCCGGTGATCGCAACACAATAAAGCCCGTTGCTTGTGCGCTGGTATCCCCCCGAGAACCCGTTGGTTGCCGCGATGTGAATCGCCTGCCGGGAATGTCCGGCCGAGGCGACTTCGACCTGTGAAATGCCGTCAACACGCAGTGCGGCCGCCTCTGCGCGACGTCCGTCTTCCAGCAATTGCTCGGGCGTTGGTTCGGGCGCCGGATCGGCGATTTCCAACGGCTCGATATCCCAGCTGCTGGCCAGTTCTTCCGGCGCGGCCAGCCCGATTGCCGGATCTTCCGGGGCCTCGCGGGCCATGGCGACGGCGCGTTCGGCCATGGCGGTCATGGTGTCGGGCCGGACATCGGACGCAGAGACACAGGCCTGCCGCTTTCCAAGCAGCACCCGCAGCCCGATCTCGACCCCCTCCGAGCGCTCGGCGTGTTCGAGTACACCGCCGCGCACGTCGATTGAAAGCGATGTTGCGTCAACTGCGATGGCGTCGGCCGATGCGGCCCCCGCAGCCTTGGCGGCGTCAAGAAGCGATTGCGTCAGTTGCGAAAGTGGCTGTGACATGCCCGACCTTTGATTGGTTCCAGCCCGACAGGTAATCGGCACCGGGCAGAGGTGCAAGGCGCAGGCATGAAAAGGCCGCGCAAAATCCATGCGCGGCCTGACGTTCACATGATCGGGCAGTTATTTCAGCTGTTGGCCATTGGCAAAGACCGACCCGTCAGGTTTGACCTCGATGTCCGACACCAGCGTGTCCTCACCGCCAGCGGGACGCGCAAACAAGCCAAGCATCATGCGCATGCCCATGGCCTGATCGTCGGGCATGATGCCCATCTGGATCAGCCGGTCGATCAGCCCGTTGAGTCCGACCAGCGTGAGGTTGATGGACCCGTCGGGCGCAGGCATGCCGTCGAATGTGGTCAGGTCCGAGTTGTCAAAGGTGAAATCTCCGGTTCCGCTGATCCTTGCACCGACCGCCGCCAACTCAAGGTCATTGATGGCCAGGGCTTCCATGTAGGCGGGGTTGGCGCCGCCAAACGCTTCAACGGCGTCCGGGTCGGATATGTCGACCAGCCATTTCATTTTTCCGGCCACATCCACTACAAATGTGAGCGGATCACGCGGCATCACGGCGCCCGGATCGAAAACCTGCCAGATCGCGTCATCAACCTTGAGATCGCGCAGTTTGAGAAGGAACCCGAAGTCTTTCACATCATCCGTCTTGATGATCGGCATCGCAAGCCTTGCTGCAACCTCGGCGATGTTGATGTTGACCTCGGGAAACGGGATCTGCGGTGAGGAAACCTTGTAGGCGACGTCTGTTGACCCGCCGCCATAAGAAATCGTCCCGTCCGAGATGGCCACGTCAAGCTGGTTGCTCTGGGCCGATGTCGCAACGCTGAAACCGTCGTTTCCGTCGACAAGTTCGGCGTTGGAACTGGAAGGCCCGGTCGAAAAACGGCCTTCGAGGGATACTTCGGGGCGGAACATGGCCGTCGGGTCGGACATGTCCAGCGCGTCGGGCATGCGCAAGGTCGAGTTGGTTTTCAGATCGGTCATGGACCCCGACAAGTCAAACTTGCCGTTGGTTTCCGGGTCGGTGAACAAGACGGCGTAGGCCAGTTCCTTTGCGGCCATCTCACTGTCGTATTCGAGAATGTCGCCCTTGCGCAGCGCATATGATCCGTCAATGTCGCTCAGGCTTCCGCCGATGGTGGCGTCGACGGCTTCTCCGTCAACGATGAGCTTGTCGATATCCATCTCGACCCGTGAGGCGAGATAGTCGAATTTGATGTCGTCGGGTTCGCCCGATGCAATGATGCTGAGCCCGGACTGGCGAAAGATGATGGCGACATCGACCGCATCACCGTCTTCCGGTTTCATCGACATCGAAACCGGAAGGTCCGGCGACATGGTGATGGCCACGGTTCCGTCGCCGCGTTCGCGGAATTCAAGCAGTTCGATGGTGCTGGATACGGTGCCGTCGGGCATCTCGAAGCGCGTTCTCACCGCGCGCAGAACAAGGGCGCCGCCCGAGTCGTTCTGCGATCCGACCGTGACACTGGAGCCGGTGCTTTCAACGTAGGACTTCCAGCTGTTCCAGACGTCCTCTGCCGAGACTTCGGCGATCGCTGCGGATGAAAAGGCCAACGCTATGGCTGCGCTGGATGCGGAGTACTTGATAATACGATTTTTCATTTTCGGTCCTGGTCTGAATGCTCTACTCAGCTAACGTGTCTGTTTGCCCGTGGTCAAGTGCCACGCCGTTGCGTGACATGATCTTCGGGTGCCAGACTGGTTCGGAATTAAGGAAAAACTGTGGTCATCAAGGGAAAACATGATGTTTGAAAACGACGTTGCCCTGATCACCGGCGCGAGCCGCGGGATCGGTGCGCAAGCCGCGCGCGAATTCGTGAAAGCAGGTGCGAAAGTCGTGCTCTGCGCCCGCAGCACCCGGGAAATCGAACAACTGGCGAAGGAGTTGGGGCCATCAGCCATTGCCGTTGGCTGCGACGTCAGCCGTCACGATCAGGTTCTGGGCGCGGTCGACCGCGCCATTGCGGCTTTCGGCCGGCTTGATATCCTGATCAACAACGCCGGCGTGATCCAGCCGATCGCACGGCTTGCCGACTCTGACCCGGGCCTGTGGGCAAGCGCAATCAACATCAACCTGACCGGTGTCTACAATGCCATTCACGCGGTTTTGCCGGTGATGCGCAAGGCCGGTGCAGGGACGGTGCTGACGGTGTCTTCGGGCGCGGCGCATCACCCGATTGAAGCCTGGAGCCATTACTGCGCCTCCAAGGCGGGTGCGGCGATGCTGATGCGCTGTCTCGACCTGGAAGAGCGCGAAAACGGCATCCGCGCGATCGGGCTTTCGCCGGGCACCGTGGCCACGCAGATGCAGCGCGACATCAAGGCGTCGGGCATCAATCCGGTTTCCAAACTGGAGTGGAGCGACCACATTCCGCCCGATTGGGTCGCGCGGGCACTGGTCTGGATGTGCAGCAATGACGCAGACGAGTTCCTGGGCGCTGAAATCAGTTTGCGCGAAGATGCCATCCGTCGCCGTGTCGGTCTGATCCAATGATCGACCTGGAAAAGTCCGGCGGACTGTGGCTGGTCAGGATCAACCGGCCCGAGAAGGCAAATTCGCTGACGCCGGACATGCTGGCAAGGTTGATTGCGATTGCCGAGGATGCGCGGGACGGCGCGGAGGCGATGGTGCTGACCGGCGAAGGCAACAAGGTGTTCAGCGCCGGTGCCGACCTGGACGCGGCCCGTGCCGGGCTGGCCACCAGCCCCCTGTGGGAGCAACTCTCGGGCCGGATCGCGGCCTTGCCCTGCCTGACCATCGCGGCCTTGAACGGAACGCTGGCGGGCGGCGCTTTCGGGATGGTTCTGGCCTGCGACCTGAGAATTGCGGTGCCGGAGGCCCGGTTTTTCTATCCGGTGATGAAGCTGGGATACCTGCCGCAGCCGTCCGATCCGGGGCGCATGTCGGCCCTGATCGGGCCGGCGCGCACCAAGATGATCCTGATGGCCGGCCAGAAGATCGACGCCGCCACCGCCCATGCCTGGGGCCTGATCGATGAGGTCACGCCAGCGCAACAGCTTGCCCGCAGAGCGGCCGAGCTTGCGCAGGATGTGCTGTCGGCAGGACCCGAACTTGCGGCCCGGATCAAGGCATTGGTCGGGCCGCGAACAACATGAGCGACGTGCTTGTCATCGGTGCAGGGCCGGCAGGTCTGATGGCGGCCGAGACACTATCGGCAGCCGGCCACAAGGTTGCGCTTGCAGAGGCCAAGCCCACTGTCGGGCGCAAATTCCTGATGGCGGGAAAGTCCGGGTTGAACCTGACCAGGGACGAGCCGTTCGATGATTTCCTTGCAAATTTCGGACCCGGAGCCGCGCGCCTGGAGCCGATCCTCAGGCAGTTTTCCTCTGATCATGTCCGCGCCTGGGCAGAGGGGTTGGGGCAACCGCTGTTTACCGGATCCACGGGGCGCGTCTTTCCGACGGCAATGAAGGCATCGCCGCTTCTGCGGGCATGGTTGCGCCGTCTGGAAGGGCAGGGTGTCGTGATCCGCACACGATGGCGCTGGCGTGGCTGGCAGGCGGACGATCTGTTGTTCGATACGCCGGGAGGGCCGGTTTCGATGCGGCCCGACGCCACGGTTCTTGCCCTCGGCGGCGCCAGCTGGTCCCGTCTGGGGTCCGACGGGGCTTGGGCCGACTGGTTGCGGTCAAGAGGTGTCGGGATTTCGCCGTTTGCGCCTGCCAATGCCGGCCTGTCCATCGACTGGTCCGACCACATGGCGGGCCAGTTCGGGGCGCCCGTCAAGGGTGTCGCGCTGTCGGCCGGTGGTCAGCGCAGCCGCGGTGAGTTCGTGATATCGCGCGCCGGGCTGGAAGGCGGCGGTATCTACGCGCTGACCGTCCCGCTGCGTTCGGGCGCAGAACTGAGCCTTGATCTGTTGCCGGACTGGCCGCTTGAAAAGGTGGCCAGGCGGCTGGGCCACCGGCGCGGCAAGACAACGCTGGCAAACCATCTGCGCAAATCGCTGAAACTGTCGCCGGCCGCGATTGCGCTGCTGCAGGAGTTTGGCCGCCCCCTGCCCGAAGCCGCCGCGCTTGCGAGTCTGATCAAGGAACTGCCGATCACCTACACGGGCCTGCGCCCCCTGGACGAGGCGATTTCAACAGCCGGAGGGCTTGCCTGGGACGGGCTGGACGAGGGGCTGATGATCCGGCAACTGCCCGGCGTGTTTGCCGCCGGGGAAATGCTGGACTGGGAAGCGCCGACAGGCGGCTACCTGATCACGGCCAGTCTTGCCACCGGCAAATGGGCCGGGGAACGGGCCGCAGACTTTCTGGCCTGAACTCAGCCGGCGCTGTCGCGGGCCCTTTGGTAGGCCGGTCGTTCACGCATGCGGCGAAGGTAGTCCCTGAAAGCGGGTTCGGTGACCGGAAACTTCGCAACGGCCGCCCAATCGCCGCAGTGGACGGCAACGATGTCGGCAATGGTCATGGCGTCGTCCATCAGGAACGGCCCCGCGCCCAGCCGATCGACAAACCGTTTCTGGCTGCGGGAAAATTCTTTCCGCAGGCTGTCTTTCACATCCGGCACCCGTTCGTTTTCGGGCAGCACGAAACTGTGCCTGGCCCCGGTCCAGAGGCAGGCATCGAATTCATCGAGCAGAAAATTCGTGTGGCCGTCCTGAAGGGCGCGTTTGATCGTGCCGGCCGGAAAGGTCAGCCCGTCGTGCCGGTCGGCCAGAAAGGTCATGATGGCGGTCGAATCGGTCAGGGCGGCGCCCTCGGCCAGCAAGACCGGAACCTTTCCGGCCGGGTAGTGTTCGATCACGTCCGGCGAACGCGGCCCGGCGGGGACATGTTCGTAGTCCAGCCCCAGTTCCTCGAGCAGCCAGAGGACGCGAAAGGTTCTTGTTCTGGATGAGCCCATGACGGTGTACATCGCCTATCGCTTTCCCATGATGGCCAGCCGTATCAGGCATCGCTCGACCGTTGCCATTTGCGGGGCGCGCGCGCTGGAGCGCAGTTGCAGGTCGGTATCGGTCAGCATCTGAAGCGCTTTTTCGAGCCGTGGCAAACCCCAGGCCTGGGCCTGACGGACCATTCTGTCGCGCCGTGGCCCGAAAACCGGCGGGCGGACCCGCGCGATGCCCGAAGCCGGGCCACCGGGGTCGGACGCGGCCGCATGCAGGGTTCGAAAATGTCGGGTGGCCCCGATGCACAGCCCGACCGGCTGCACCCCCTGCGCCTGAAGCCTTCGCACGATCGGGCCGATCTTGCCATCTTGGCTTTCGGCGACGCGATGCAACACATCGTCAATTGCGGCTTCCGAACTGAGCGGCGCGCAAGTGGCAACGTCTTCGCCGGTGACCGGCGCCGGATCGCCGAGCTTGAACAGCGCCAGCTTTTCAATGGTCTGGCGAAAATCCCCCGGATCAAGCGTCTGCGCCAGTGCGGCGATATCCTGCAGGGCCGGTGGGTCGATCTTGTTCAACCCGGCTCGTTTCAGTTCGGCCTCGATCTCTGACCGGCTTGGCGGGTCATCGTAAATTCCCACGCAAAAGGCGTTCGGGTGCTGTTCGAAGGCCTTGCGCAGGGCCGACGACGCATTCAGCGCGCCGGCAGTCACGACGATCTGCGCATCACCCGTCTGCCACGCGGTCAGGGCCTGACCGATGGCCTTGGCCTGAAGGTTCGTGGCGTCCTCGACAAAGGCAACCCGCGGGCCGGGGAAAAAGCCCTGCGCTTTCACGGCATCCAGAATCAGCGCCGGATCCTTGCGCAAGTCGGCACCGGCGATCCGTGTCAGGCGCATTTCTTCGTCGCCTTTTTCACCGATCAGCGCCGCAATCAGCTGTTGGCGTTTCAGCGCCACGCGCATTGCATCGCCGCCAAAGATCAGGATCCCGGCCTTGTTCGGGTCGGGTTTGGCAAAATATGCGCCTGCGTCGCGTGCCGACAGTTTCATTTTTCCCAGTCGCCCGAGGTTGCCATCAGGCGCGTCACGATCTGATCGGCCAGCACGGTCATCAGCCGGGCGTTGGCGTCGGCTTCGGCGGCCAGTGTCGCAATGGTTGCATTGGTGCTTGGCGGGGTTGCGGCGGTGTCGACCGAACCCACGGAATAGCTGGTGAATGTGTCGGTGCTGCCAGAGGTCAGGATTTCGCCCGACTCCAGGTCATGCAGCGCATACCGGGCGACCCCGTAGACATTGAAGCGAACGATCTCTTGCGCCGGGGTCACGCCCACCCCTTCGCGACGTGTCGTCATGTCCACGGCAAGGCGATACCTGGGCTGGTCTGCCCGACCAAGGCGCAATTCAAGCTGTTTCACCAGGTCAAATTCATTCCGGCTTGCCGGCGCGTCGACCTGAACCTGCCCGCGCAGCTTGGCAACGGGTCCGCCGGGGGCATAGGCGGGCGTATATCCGCAGCCCGACAAGGCCACGAAAGCGGCCAGAAGAACCAGTTTGAAAATATCAGACAACCACATTCACGATCCGGCCCGGGACAACAATGATTTTCTTGGGTGTTCCACCCGCGAGCGCCTTTTGCACAGCATTGTCCTCAAGAGCGCGTTTTTCAACCTCCTCCCGGCCCAGGTCGCGGGGAACGGTGATCTCGGACCGCCGCTTGCCGTTCACCTGGATTGGCAAGGTCACCATGTCTTCGACCAGAAGCGACTCGTCAGCCGCCGGCCAGGCCGCCTCTGCGACAAGCCCCTCGCCGCCAAGCGTTTCCCAGATTTCTTCTGACAGGTGGGGCACAAAGGGCGACATCAACTGGGCCAGCGTGCGCATCGCCTGTTTCTGCATCGTTCCGCCGGCATTCGATCTGGACAGGACATTGATGAATTCATAAAGCGCGGCGATGGCCTTGTTGAAGGCGAAGGTCTCGATGCTCTGTGTGACTGCAAAGGTTGCCTTGTGCATCGCGCGATTCAGGTCGTCGTCACCTGCCCCCTTGCCCTCGGACAGTCCGGCCACGCGTTCGCCAAGCGCCCAGACCCGCCCAAGATGCCTGAAAGTTGCATCGGCGCCCGAAGCCGTCCATTCGACGTCGCGTTCGGGCGGGCTGTCGGACAGCACGAACCAGCGCGCCGCGTCCGCGCCGTAATCGCGCACGATGTTGATCGGATCGACCACGTTCTTTTTCGATTTCGACATCTTGGCCGAGGGGATGACCTCTACCGGCTCGCCGGTCTTGATCAGCTTGCCGTCTTCGACGTCTTCCGGCAGATGATAGACCGCGCGGCCCTTTTCATCGCGGGTCTGATAGATTTCATGCGTGACCATCCCCTGGGTGAACAATGCTTCGAACGGTTCGACCGACTTGGCGGGCAAGTGGCCGCAAATATGCATCGCCCGGGCAAAGAAGCGCGAATACAGCAGATGCAGGATCGCGTGTTCGATGCCGCCGATATACTGGTCGACGTTCATCCAGTAATCGACCTCGACCGGGTCGGTCGGCGTTTTGGCATGCGGAGAGGTGAAGCGCGCGTAATACCAGGACGAATCGACGAACGTATCCATGGTGTCGGTTTCACGCCTGGCGGGTTTGCCACAGGCCGGGCAGTCGCAGTCCCGCCATGTCGGGTGACGTTCAAGCGGATTGCCGGGTTTGTCAAAGCTCACGTCATCGGGCAGCTCGATCGGCAGGTTTTCCTTTTTCTCGGGCACCACACCGCAGCTTTCACAATGCACAACCGGGATCGGGCAGCCCCAGAACCGCTGGCGTGAAATGCCCCAGTCGCGCAGGCGGTATTTCGTGACGCCGGTGCCGACGCCAATCGATTCGCAATACGCAATGGCCGCATCCACCGCCTGCTCGCCGGTCATCACTTCATCACCGGCAATGCGGGCGACATATTTCACCTTTTCGCTCTTTGGCGGCACGAAGGCTTCGTTTTCGACCGGCTTGCCGCCGTCGAGTGCCACGAAGGTGTCAATCACCGGCAAGCCGTATTTGCGGGCAAAATCCAGGTCTCGCTGGTCGTGCGCGGGTGATCCGAAGATCGCGCCCGTGCCATAGTCCATCAGCACGAAGTTGGCGATATACACCGGCAGTTCCCACGCCGGATCAAGCGGGTGGCGCGCCTTCAGCCCGGTATCAAACCCCCTCTTTTCGGCCTTTTCCACCGCTTCTTCGGTGGCTGCCATGCGCCGGCAATCGGTGTTGAAGGCGGCGATGTCGTCGCGGTCCTGCTCCAGCGTCCGGGCCAGCGGATGATCGGGCGAAATCGCGATGAACGAGGCCCCCATCAGGGTGTCGGGCCGGGTCGTGTAGACCTCGACCGCATCAGCCCCCTGCGGCGCATCGACCAGGTCGAACGAAAACTGCAGCCCGCGTGACTTGCCGATCCAGTTTCTCTGCATCAGCTTGACCTTGGCAGGCCAATTGTCGAGATCGTCGATCGCGGCCAGCAGTTCCTCGGAGAAGTCGGAAATCCTGAAAAACCACTGCGTCAACTCGCGCCGTTCCACGTCGGCGCCCGAGCGCCAGCCCTTGCCGTCGATCACCTGTTCGTTGGCCAGCACCGTATGGTCCACGGGATCCCAGTTCACGACGGATTTCTTGCGGTAAGCCAACCCCTTTTCCAGGAAGTCGATGAACAGCGCCTGCTGCTGGCCGTAGTATTCCGGGTCGCATGTCGCAAACTCCCGGCTCCAGTCCAGCGACCAGCCAAGCGGCTTCATCTGCGATTTCATGTCGTCGATGTTCTGGTAGGTCCACGCCCTGGGGTGCCCGCCAATGGCCATCGCCGCGTTTTCTGCAGGCAGACCGAACGCATCCCACCCCATCGGGTGCAGCACGTTGTGGCCGGTGGCCAGTTTGTAACGCGCAATCACGTCGCCCATGGTGTAGTTGCGCACATGGCCCATGTGGATGCGGCCGGACGGATAGGGAAACATCT
>JALSJL010000317.1 GCA_026989405.1 Marinosulfonomonas sp.
CTGTCTGAAGGCGCGGCCCGACGCCATTCCGATGGCTGTGGGGTTGTATATTACTGCCGCCTACTGGTTCACGTCCTCCACCTCCTTCGCCAACCCGGCTGTCACCATCGCACGGTCGTTTTCCGATACCTTCGCGGGCATCCACCCAGCCAATGTGGCCCCCTTTGTGGCCGTTCAGCTGGTGGCCGCGATCCTTGCCACCTTCTTTTTCGGCTGGCTGCTTGCCGATGAGGCACCCGCACCATGACGCCGCAGCGTTTCGACTTTGATGAAGACATTGACCGGCGGGACGTCCCGGCGCTGAAATGGCACCCAATGGTTCTGGGCGCCGATGGCGCAGACCTGTTTCCGGCGGGCGTGGCGGACATGGATTTTCGCGCGGCGCCGGCGATACTGGACGCGCTGCAAGAACGGCTGGAACATGGTGTTTTCGGCTATGAGGCGGTGCCCGAGGGCTTGTATCCCGCTTTGACACACTGGCTGGACGAAAGACACGGCTGGGATGTCACACCCGGCCATATCCTGCGCGCACCCAATGTCCTGAACATCCTGGCAATCGCGGCCACGCTGTTTACCAACGAAGGCGACGGTATCATCGTGCAGCCGCCGGTGTTCTTCGACTTCTTTGACGTCATTGCCGAAAACAGGCGCCGCATCGTGGAAAACCCGCTGATCCTGCGCGCCGGACGCTACGAGATGGATTTCGACGGCCTGGAACAGCTGGTTGCCGAGCCTCGCAACCGGATGCTGTTTCTGTGCAATCCGCACAACCCGGTGGGGCGGGTCTGGCGGGTGGAAGAGCTGCAACGGCTTGATGCGCTCTGCCGCCGCCATGGCGTTCTGGTGGTCGCCGATGAAATTCATGGCGACATCACCTTTCCCGGCCGCCGATACACCCCCTTTGCCGCTCTTGGTGCAAAGGCTGCCCGGAACTGCATTTCCTGCCTTTCGCCAGCCAAGAGCTTCAACATCGCCTCATGCTGCTCGGCCTTCACGATTGTGGCTGACGACGCCCGGCGCGCGGCCTTTCAGGCTGAGAACAGTCGCCTGACGGTCAACAAGAACAACGCCTTCGCCAGTGTCGCGATGTTGGCCGCCTACCGCGACGGCGGGCCCTGGCTGGAGGCCGCGATCAACTATATATCCGGCAATCTCGCCCTGCTGCGCGCCACTCTGGCCAACCTGCCCGGCGTCACCCTGATCGAGCCCGAAGGCACGTTTCTGGCATGGCTGGATTTTCGCGCGCTTGGGTTTGAGCCCGAAGAATTGACGGCCTTTTTGCGCAACGACGCGGCATGGGCCGTCACCCGCGGTGAAGCCTTCGGCCCGTCAGGCGCCGGATTTGCCCGCGTGAACATCGCCTGTCCCCGGCACCGGCTGTCGGCAGCGCTGGACCGGCTTGCCAAGGCCCTTTCGCGCGGTCCCTAAAGGATGCCTTGCCCCTCGCTATCAAAAAACGACACACGCTCCGGCGGGAACACCAGCCCGACCCGGTCACCGGTTGCCACCTGAGTGTCGCCGCTGACGCGCACCGTCAGCTTGCCGTCAGCACCACAATCGACCACCAGCATGGTGTCGGCGCCCTGGTATTCGGCCAGGTCGATGATGCCGGAAGCCTGTCCCGAGCCCGGCTCGGTCAGCGTGATGTGCTCGGGCCGCACGCCCAGTTTTACCGCCGCCCGGTCGCCGCCAAACGGCCCGGTCCCACCGGCCGGCAGGCGGTATTGCCCGCCCTCGGTCGTGCACGCGAGAATATTCATCTTGGGCGAGCCGATGAACTGCGCCACGAACAGGTTGCCGGGCCGGTTATACAGCTCGCGCGGGGTGCCGGCCTGGGCGATATAGCCACCGTCGAGCACCACGATCCGGTCGGCCAGCGTCATCGCTTCGACCTGGTCGTGGGTCACGTAGATCATGGTGGTATCCAGCGTTTCGTGCAGCTTGGCGATTTCATAGCGCATCTCGACACGCAGGGCGGCATCGAGGTTCGACAGCGGCTCGTCGAACAGGAAGGCCGTCGGGTCGCGCACGATGGAACGCCCGATAGCGACACGCTGGCGTTGGCCGCCCGACAGTTCCTTGGGCCGCCGGTCGAGGTAGTCTTCCAGCTTCAGCACGCGGGCGGCATCGTTGACCTTGGCCTCGATCTCTGCCTTCGGCGC
>JALSJL010000318.1 GCA_026989405.1 Marinosulfonomonas sp.
TTTTGACCTCGTCATTGCGAACGACGCGCTCTCCCAACTGAGCTACGGCCCCAACGGCGCGAAAAATTGGCTTTCGCGCCGTCAATGTCAAGGGCGCGTCAGGCGGATTTTACCTTGGAGCGCACGAAGGCTTCAATGTCCTTGGCCGGGCGCGCTCCCGGCAGCCGGTCAACTTCCTTGCCCTTTTCGAAGAGAATCAGCAACGGGATGCCACGGATACCCCGTTCGGCAGAAACCTGCGGAAAATCTTCGGTGTTGATCTTGGCAAAGCGCACATTCGGCGCCAGCGCCTGGGCGGCCTTGGCAAACTCGGGGGCCATCATCCGGCAGGGGCCGCACCAAGGCGCCCAGAAATCGACGATCAGCGGTATGTCGTCGTTCTTGATCATTTTCTTCAGAGTGCCCGGTTCGACCTCGGCCACTTTTCCGTCTGCAAGTCTTGCTCCGCAGGTTCCACATTTCGGCCCGGCGGCAAGCTTGTCGCGCGGTATCCGGTTGACCTGCCCACACTGGGGGCAGGTGAGTTTCACGGCATCGGCCATCGGGCCCTCCTCTTCAAAATTGTTTGCATCGATATAAGGGGCGCCAGCCCGCTTTCAATGGGTCATGCGGCAGGTGCGTGGCGGCCGGTTTCGGCTGGAAACTGCATATGGAACCCAATTGAATCGCATATGATACCTTTCAGCGTTCCGCCTTCAGCGGATAGCGCGCAAGTTCTTCATGTATCGCCCCTTCCGGCCGAAGTATCGATTCATACAAGACAAAGTCATCCGGGAAAAACGCAGATGCCCGGAACCCCGCATTCTCGCCGACGAATGCCAGGATCCTGTCGCTCGTTTCGGTACTCAACCCAGGAGCAAACCGGGCGAGCGTGACATGCGGCCTGTATCGTTCGCGCGGGATCGGCAGGCCGGCCCGACGCATGGCTGCCCTGACCGACTGGTGCAACGCGGAAAGACCGGGGGTGCCGACCACATCCGCAAACAGGACCGAGGGCGACCGCTTGCCGAAAGTCGAAAGCCCGGCCAGACGGATTTCCATGCTTGGCAGGTCGATCAGCGACAGCTCATCGTGCAGCGCCTCGATAGCGGCCTGCGGATGCTCGCCCACGAAGGCAAGCGTCAGGTGAAGCGTGTTGCGCGAAGACAGCCGGCCGGCCGGGATGGTGCGTTGCAACCTTTCCAGCGCATCGAGAAGGGGTTCGGGCAACGGTATTGCGACAAAGCTGCGCATTGAACAACAAGATCCACTTTTCCTGGTGCATCGCCGGCCGCCAGCCCCGGCGTCACTGTCACGTCAGTCCTGCGCGTAGTCCTCAAGCGGCGGGCAGGTGCACACCAGATGCCGGTCGCCATAGACATTGTCGACACGGCCAACCGGCGGCCAGTATTTGTCGACCCGGAAAGCCCCCGGCGGAAAGCAGCCCTGTTCACGCGAATAGGGCCTGTCCCAGTCGGCCACCAGATCCTGCACCGTGTGCGGGGCGTTCTTCAGCGGGTTGTTTTCCGCGTCCATCGCGCCCTTTTCCACCGCCTCGATTTCCGCGCGGATCGCCAGCATCGCATCGCAGAACCGGTCCAGCTCGGCCTTGGTTTCGCTTTCGGTCGGCTCCACCATCAACGTGCCGGCGACCGGCCAGCTCATGGTCGGGGCGTGAAAGCCGCAGTCCATCAGCCGCTTGGCAATGTCGTCCACCGTCACATGGGCGCTCTCGGCAAAGGGCCGGGTGTCAAGGATGCATTCATGCGCCACCCGCCCGTTCTCGCCCCTGAACAGGATGTCATAGGCCCCCTCCAGCCGCTTGGCGATGTAGTTGGCGTTGAGAATCGCGACCTTGGAGGCATTGGTCAGCCCCGCGCCGCCCATCATCTGCACATAAGCCCAGCTGATCGGCAGGATCGAGGCGCTGCCGTAGGGCGTCGCCGACACCGGCCCCTCGCGCCCCTCAAGGGTGAAATGACCCGGCAGAAACGGCGCCAGATGCGCCTTGACCCCGATCGGCCCCATGCCCGGCCCGCCGCCGCCATGCGGGATGGCAAAGGTCTTGTGCAGGTTCAGGTGGCTGACATCGCCGCCGATTTCGCCAAACTTGACCAGCCCGACCATGGCATTCAGGTTTGCCCCGTCGATATAGACCTGCCCGCCGAATTCATGGGTGATGGCGCAGACCTCGCGCACCGTGTCCTCGAACACGCCATGCGTCGAAGGATAGGTGATCATGCAGGCGGCCAGGTTTTCACCGGCGGCTTCGGCCTTGGCGCGGAAATCCACCAGGTCGATATTGCCATGATCGTCGGATTTCACGACCACCACCTTCATCCCCGCCATCTGGGCGCTGGCCGGGTTGGTGCCATGCGCCGATACCGGGATCAGGCAGATGTTGCGCTGATCCTCGCCGCGCGCGCGGTGCCAGGCGCGGATGGTCAGCAGGCCCGCGTATTCGCCCTGCGCGCCCGAATTGGGCTGCATCGACATGGCATCGTAGCCGGTGATCTCGCACAGCTTTTCCGACAGGTCGTCGATCATCTGGCAATAGCCCTGCACCTGGTCGCGCGGCGCGAACGGGTGGATGTTGGCAAATTCGGGCCAGGAAATCGGCATCATCTCGGCCGCCGAGTTCAGCTTCATGGTGCAAGAGCCCAGCGGGATCATCGCCCGGTCCAGCGCAAGGTCGCGGTCGGCAAGGCGCCGCATGTAGCGCATCATCTCGGTTTCCGCCCGGTTCATGTGAAAAACCGGATGTGTGAGGTAGTCGCTCTTGCGGCCCAGCTTCGGGTCAATCCGGTGATAATCGGCCGGAAAATCGTCGCGGCTGTGGTTCAGCCCGAACGCGCGCCAGACCGCTTCAAGGTTTCCGGGCCGCACGGTTTCGTCCAGCGTGATGCCAAGGCGCGTGTCGCCAATCTTGCGCAGGTTGATGTGCTCGGCCAGCGCGGCGTTGTAGATCACACCCTGCATCGGGCCGACATCGACGGTGAAGGTATCAAAGAAATACTCGGGCTCCACCTTGAAGCCCCCGGCCTCCAGCCCGCGCGCCAGCCGGTCGGTCTTGCGGTGGATGCGCTGGGCGATGGCCTTGAGCCCCTCGGGGCCGTGAAACACCGCGTAAAAGCTGGCCATCACCGCCAGCAGCGCCTGCGCGGTGCACACGTTGCTGGTCGCCTTCTCGCGGCGGATGTGCTGTTCGCGGGTCTGCAGCGAAAGCCGATAGGCCGGGTGCCCGTGGCTGTCCACCGACACCCCGACGATGCGTCCGGGCATGGCACGTTTCATCTTGTCCTTGCAGGCCATGTAGGCGGCATGCGGCCCGCCAAAACCCAGCGGCACCCCGAAACGCTGGGTCGAGCCCACGGCGATGTCCGCCCCCATGGCGCCGGGCTCCTTGAGCAGCGTCAAGGCCATCGGGTCGGCAATCACGATGCCAACTGCCCTGGCCTCGTGCAACTCGTCCATTTGCTCGGTGAAATCGCGCAAGTGCCCGTAGGTGCCCGGATACTGGAACACCGCCCCGAAAACCTTTTCGGCCTTCAGATCTTCCGGCGCGCCAACGATCACCTCGATCCCCAGCGGGGCGGCGCGGGTCTGGATCACGTCGATGTTCTGCGGATGACAGTTTTCATCGACGAAAAATGCCGTGGCCTTTGATTTCGCCACCCGCTGCGCCATGGTCATCGCCTCGGCCGCCGCCGTTGCCTCGTCGAGCAAGGAGGCGTTGGCGATATCGAGCCCGGTCAGGTCGGTGATCATCGTCTGGTAATTCAACAACGCTTCCAGCCGCCCCTGGCTGATCTCGGGCTGATAGGGCGTGTAGGCGGTATACCACGCCGGGTTTTCCAGGATATTTCGCTGGATCGCCGGCGGCGTAACCGTGCCGTGATAGCCCATGCCGATCATGGTGGTGAACACCTTGTTCTGCTTCGCCACCTGGCGCATTTCGTAAAGCAGCCCGCGTTCGCTCTTCGGCTTGCCGAAATCCAGCGGCTCGGCCTGCCGGATGCTTTCGGGCACCGTCTGCTCGATCAGTTCATCGAGTGACGTCACCCCCAGAACCTCGAGCATCTCCGCCATCTCGGCCGGGCTCGGCCCGATGTGGCGGCGGTTGGCGAAATCGTAGGGCAGGTAGTCCGTGGGCTCAAAAGGCATGACCGGTCCTCGCATCGAGAAGAGAGCCCCCGCCCCCTTCTTCTTTTCAAAAATATCCTCGCCGAAAGCATGGCCCGGCCGTGGCCGGGCCATCACGTCAGCCGATGAAGTCCTTGTATTCGGCTTCATCCATGTAGTCGTCCAGCGCCGAAAGGTCCTCGACCTTCATCTTGAAGAACCAGCCCTTGCCGGTGGGGTCCTCGTTGACCAGCCCCGGGTTCTCCTCAAGCGCACCATTGGCCTCGACGATCTCGCCATCCAGCGGCGCCAGGATGTCGGACGCCGCCTTGACGCTTTCGATCACTACCACCTCGTCGCCCTTGGTCACGGTGGTGCCGGCCTCGGGCACCTCGACGAAAACGATGTCGCCCAGCTGTTCGCTGGCATGCTCGGTGATGCCGACCACAACAAGGTCGTCCTCGACCTCGAGCCATTCATGTTCCTCGGTGAATTTCATCTGTCTCTCCTCATGCTCAACGTTTGTAGTTCGACGGCCGGAACGGCAGCGGCGAAACAATGGCCGGCAGGTGCTTGCCGCGCACCTCGCCGAAAATCTGCGTGCCGTCAACCGCGTGGTCAATTTCAACATAGCCCATCGCCATCGGTCGTTCGATCGAGGGCCCATAGGCGCCAGATGTCACGGTCCCGATCGCCGCGCCTCCCTCGGCATCGGCAAACAGCCCGGTGCCCTCGCGCATCGGCGCGCGGCCTTCGGGCAGGATGCCGACGCGCCGGCGCGTCGTGCCGTTTTCCAACTCATCGAGAATACGCGCGGCCCCCGGAAACCCGCCCTCGCGCGCGCCGCCCTTGCGCCGAACCTTCTGGATCGCCCATTCCAGCGCCGCCTCGACCGGGCTGGTGGTCTCGTCGATGTCGTGGCCGTAAAGGCACAGCCCCGCTTCCAGGCGCAGGCTGTCGCGTGCGCCAAGCCCGATGGCCTCGACCTCGTCCATTTCCAGCAGCGCGCGGGCCAGGTCGACCGCCTTGCCATTGGGCACCGAAACCTCGTAGCCGTCCTCGCCGGTATAGCCCGAGCGCGAGACCCAGCACTCTTCCCCGAAGAACCCAAGGTTGGCGCTGTCCATGAAACGCATCCCCGCCGCGTAAGGGTTCAGCCGCGACAGCGCCTTTTCCGCGGCCGGCCCCTGCAGCGCGACAAGCGCGCGATCCTCGATCACCTCGATCTCGCAGGCGTCCGACAGATGCGCGCGCAGATGGGCGATGTCGGCCTCCTTGCAGGCGGCATTGACCACGAGGAACAGGTGGTCGCCACGGTTGGCCACCATCAGGTCGTCCAGGATGCCGCCGGCATCGTTGGTGAACATCGCGTAACGCTGGCGCCCCTCCTTCAGCCCCAGCACCGAGACCGGCACCAGCGCCTCCAGCGCGGCGGCCACATCCGCCAGATCGCCCGAGCGCGGGCGCAAAATCACCTGCCCCATGTGGCTGACGTCAAAGAGCCCGGCGCTGGCGCGGGTGTGCAGGTGTTCCTTCATCACCCCGAGCTTGTATTGCACCGGCATTTCATAGCCCGCAAACGGGACCATTTTCGCGCCGAGTTCATTGTGAAGATCGAAGAAAACCGTGCGTTTCAGATCGGCCATGCCGCCCCTCTTTCAAACTCGCCGGCTTGTCGCAATCCGGCACCAAACAGGCAGCCCAGCTACCCTTTCGATGCCCCCTCTGTCCTTTCGCCTGAGAACGCTATCCCTTCGGCGGGTGCATGAGGCACCTCTCTCCAGAGTGTCTCGTCCAACACAGGTCCAAGAGCCTGAGAGTTTCCGGGGCGGTTGCTCCTTCGGCACTGGCGTTCGCCAGATTCTCCCTGCGCTGACGAGGCCGAGGCTAGCCGAGGCGGCGCGCCGAGACAACCCCGCGTGTGCGATGGTATGCAGGCTGTCGATCGGAGCGCCCCTGGCGGGGCGCGCGGTTTTCCTGTCGGCCCCTGTCGGGGCCTCCGGTGCGCTCCGCGCAGGGAGTATTTGGGCAAGATGAAGTTCGGGCGGGCGGTTGATTGTGCCGCCGTGTCGCGCGATACCGGCGCCATGAGCGAGACATTCATATTCGGCTACGGTTCTCTGGTGAACCGCGCGACGCATGATTACGAGGCCGCGCACAGGGCCACGCTTTCGGGTTGGCGACGGGCATGGCGCCATACCACGCTGCGCGAGGTTGCCTTTCTGAACGCGATGCCCGAGCCGGGGCACGATCTGAAAGGGCTGGTGCTTGGCGTGCCACGCCAAGCCCCGGAACTGGACCGGCGCGAATATGCCTACACCCGCACCGATGTATCACAGCTGGTCGACCATCCGCTGCCGGCCCCCGTCGAAATCAACGTCTTTGCCATTGCGCCCGCGCATGATGACGGGGGCCAAGGGCATGTGCTCCTGCTCAGCTATATCGACGTGGTGGCCCAGGGCTACCTGCGCGAATACGGCGAGGCCGGGGTGCGTGACTTCTTCGAAACCACCGAAGGCTGGGACGCCCCGGTGATCGACGACCGCGCCGCGCCGAGGTATCCGCGCGCGCAGCCCGCCGGTGCCGATCTGACGGCGCTGGTGGATCACTGGCTGGGCGAAGTGAACGCAAGGGTGACATCATGACCGCCGGGCGGCTGGACGCGCAGTTCGCCTTTCTCAACGAGGCCGACAAGCTCAAGACCGTGGAGCGCGGCACCACCCTGCATGACGGTTCGCGGCATGAAAACTCGGGCGAACACAGCTGGCACATCGCGCTTTACGCGCTGGTCATGGCCGAGCACGCGGCCCGGCCGGTGAACATTGACCGAGTGATCCGCATGCTGCTGATCCACGATCTGGTCGAAATCGACGCGGGCGATGCCCCGATCCACGGCGACCACGACCCGGCCGAGCAGGCGCGTATCGAGCAAGAGGCGGCGGACCGTCTGTTTGCCCTGCTGCCCGCCGATCAGGGGCGCGAGTTGCGCGCCCTTTGGGAAGAATTCGAGGCCGCCCGGAGCGACGATGCGGTGTTTGCCAAGTCCATCGACCGGGTGCAGCCGGTGATGTCGAACCTGGAGAGCGGCGGGCGGTCGTGGATCGACTACGCGGTGACGCCGGAGCAGCTCGACAGCCGCGTCGGGGTCAAGGTGCGCCGCGGCGCCCCGGCTGTCTGGGAGCACCTGCGCACGCGTATCGAAGCCTGGTTTGGGCGCGATTAAAGCGTCGGTTTCTTTTGCAGCAAGGGCATTACGTCCGCCATTTCCGGCCCGCGTTCGCGCCCGGTCACGGCCTTGCGCAGAGGCATGAACAACCCGCGCCCCTTGCGCCCGGTCTTTTCTTTCACCGCAGCGGTCCAGCTGGCCCAGGTGGTTTCATCGTAGGGCGGGTCGGGCAGGAGCGCAAAGGCCTGCTCCACGAAGTCGCGGTCTTCCTCATCGACCAGCGCCTGCGCCCCGTCGCGGAACAGCGCCCACCACTCGTCCATGTCGTTCAGCGTGGTGATGTTGTCGCGCACCACGTTCCAGAAGTGTTCGGCCAGATCGTCCGGCACGCCAAGCGCCCGCACCCTGTCGGCCACCGACGACAGCGGCAGGGATTGCAGGTATCGGGCGGTAAGCGGGAACAGATCCTGTTCGTCGAACCTGGTCGGGGCGGCACCGAAACGCGAAATGTCGAAGCCTTCGACCAGTTCCTCCATCGACCGGCGCAACTCCACCGGGTCGGAAGAGCCGAGCCGGGCCATCAGCGAAAGCAGCGCCATCGGCTCGACCCCGCGCGCGCGCAGGTCACGCAGCGACAGCGTGCCCAGCCGCTTGGACAGCGCCTCGCCCTGCGGGCCGGTCAGCAGCGAATGGTGGGCAAAGCGCGGAACCTTGCCCCCCAGCGCCCGGATGATCTGGATCTGCGTCGCGGTATTGGTCACATGGTCCGAGCCGCGCACCACGTCGCTGATCCCGTGGTCGATGTCGTCGCAGACCGAGGCCAGCGTATAAAGAAACTGCCCGTCGCCGCGGATCAGCACCGGATCAGACACACTGGCGGCGTCAATCGAAAGCGGGCCGAGGATGCCGTCGTCCCATTCGATGCGCTCTTGGTCGAGCTTGAACCGCCAGTGACCGGGGCCGCGTTCGGCGCGCAGGCGGTCCCTTTCGGCGTCGGAAAGCGCCAGCGCCGAGCGGTCATAGACCGGCGGCCGGCCCATGTTCAGCTGTTTCTTTCGTTTCAGATCCAGTTCGGTCGGCGTCTCGAAACATTCGTAAAGCCGCCCCGCCGCGCGCAGTTGGTCGGCGGCGGCCTCGTAGCGGTCAAGCCGGGTGGACTGGCGTTCCAGCCGGTCCCAGTGCAGCCCGAGCCAGTTCAGATCTTCCTTGATCGCCTCTTCATATTCCGGCTTCGAGCGCTCGGCGTCGGTGTCGTCGATACGCAGAATGAAGCTGCCCTGCCCCTTGCGCGCAATCAGGTAATTGAACAGCGCGGTGCGCAGGTTGCCGATGTGCAGGTATCCCGTGGGGGATGGGGCGAAACGCGTGGTGGTCATGGTTCAACTCCGAATGGGTGTTGCCGTTTTTCACACCGGGCGGGTTTTGTCCAGTTGAGCCAGTGCATCCAGCCAGTTTCCGATCACCGCCAATGCGGTGAACAGCCCCTTGCGGGTTGCCATTTCACCGCCTTCGTGATGCCAGCCGTGGTCCATGCCCGGCACTTCCACATGGGCAAGCGGCGCGATGGAACGGTAGTCTGCGCCGCGGGTGATCGTGGTCGACACATCTTCCGATCCGATCACCGAAAGCCCCTCGTGCGAACACGCCCGCATGCGCTGCAAGAGCCGCGTGCCCGTCAGGCTTGGCGTCAGCCAGATCAGCCGGGTCTTTTCCGGCAACGCGCCTACCATCGCGCCAAGCGACACGGTGCCAAGCGACTTGCCCACCAGCACCAGCGGCCTGCCGACTTCCTCGAGCACGCGCTTCAGAATGGCGCGACCGTCGCGCTCGATGGCCGCGATGCGGGCATCATCCGAAAGCGCCTTGAATGACAGACCGTCGTTGTAGGAAAACGCGACCTCCCAAACCCGATAGCCACGCTGTTGCAGTGCCCCGGAAACCCCGGCAAGCAGCGGATCACGGCACGAATAGTTGAGGCCCGGCAGCAGGATCGCAAACCCGCCATCGCCACCTGAGATGTCGGTTGCCCGGCATGTTCGGCCATCGGTCAAGGTCAAGGTCAGTGTCTTGCGGGTCGCCATCGCTCGACAATGCTCTGTTTCCGCCTGCGTGGCAAATTGGCGGGCACAAACCGGGCGCTATCCGAAATTGGCTCTGGTCAACGGCCCCGCCCCGTTGAACACTGCGCAGACCGCAAGACACCCGGAGCCACTGCACGTGCAAGACATCCTGACGGTCACGCTCAACCCCGCGCTGGACCTTTCGACCTATACCGCCCACATTCGCCCCGGCCCCAAGCTGCGATGCGAAACCCCGGTGACCGACGCCGGCGGCGGCGGGCTGAACGTGTCGCGCGCCATCGCCTATCTTGGCGGCGGCAGCCGGGCGCTTGCGGCCATTGGCGGAGCCGTGGGGCTCAAGCTGGCCTCGATCCTGCAACACGAAGGCATCGACCTTGTCCCGTTTCACATCGATTCGGAAACCCGCCAGAGCCTGAGCGTGACCGACCGGGAAAACGGTGCGCAATACCGGTTTGTCCTGCCCGGGCCCGAGTGGCGCACAGAGCGCGTCAGAGAAGTTCGCGACCTGATTTGCGCGTCGCTGGCAGGCCCCTCGATTGTCGTGATCAGCGGCAGCAACCCGCCCGGCGTGCCCCCGACTTTCATCGCTGACCTGAAAAAGCAGTTGCCCACAAGCGACGTGCGCCTTGCTGCCGATGTTTCGGGCGAAACCCTGCAGGCCCTGGTCGATGAGCCCTGCGGTCTGTTCATGTTGCGTATGGACGCGGCCGAATCTGCCGGCCTGGCCGGACACCCCCTGCCCGATATCGCCGCGACCGCCACGTTTGCCCGCGATCTGGTCGAACGCGGTGTTGCCGAACTGGTGGTCGTGGCCCGCGGCGCGGAAGGGTCTGTCATGGTCGACCGCGCCGGCGCTCATCACTGCTGCTGCGAAGTCGACGAGGTGCGCAGCAAGGTCGGGGCCGGAGACAGCTTCGTGGCCGGCATGGTCCTTGCGCTGGCGCAGGGTGCTGACAGGCCCACTGCCCTGAGACACGGCGTGGCCGCCGCCAGCGCAACCGTGCTGACCGATGCGACCGAGCTTTGCCGGCCCGCAGATGTGCTGCGCTTGTTGGACCGGTGCGAACTGGCGCCGCTTTAGCCCGGGTCGCGCCAGCGGTTGACGATCGGATAGCGCCGGTCCAGCCAGAAGCTTCGCTTGGTCAGGCGCGTGCCCGGCGCCGACTGAAAACGCTTGTATTCAGAGATATAGAGCAAATGCTCCACCCGTTTCACGGTGTCACGGTCAAAGCCCATGGCCACGATCTCGGCGACCGAGGCCTCGTTGTCCACCAACTCGGTCAGGATCGCGTCAAGCACATCATAGGGTGGCAGGCTGTCTTCGTCCTTCTGGTCTTCGCGCAACTCCGCCGAGGGCGGCTTGTCGATCACACGCGTCGGGATCATCTCGCCGGGCGGTGCCTTCATCCATGGGCGATGGTTGGCATTGCGCCAGCGGCAGGTTTCGAAAACCCGCGTCTTGTACATGTCTTTCAATGGGTTATACCCGCCCGCCATATCGCCATAAATAGTCGCATAGCCAACCGCGACTTCCGATTTGTTGCCGGTTGTCAGCAACATTTCCCCGAACTTGTTGCTGAGCGCCATCAGCAAAAGCGCGCGCAGGCGCGACTGGATGTTTTCTTCCGTGACATCGGGCGGCAGCCCTTCGAAGAGTGGCGCAAGCGTGTCGGTCACCGCGGCGCGGCTTTGGGCGATTGGAATGGTGTCGTATCGGCAACCAAGGTTTTCGGCCACCGTGCGCGCATCGTCCAATGAACTTTGCGCGGTGTATTGCGACGGCAGCATCACGCAGCGCAGGTTTTCCGGCCCCAACGCATCGGCGGCGATGGTTGCCACCAGCGCGCTGTCAATCCCGCCCGAAAGCCCAAGCAGGCATTTCGTGAACCCGGTCTTGCGGAAATAGTCGCGCAGGCTTTCGACCATGGCACGGTAGTCCTGCTCCCACTCGTCGGGAATATGCGCCAGATCGCCTTTCTTCGCCCGCCAACCGTCAGCGGTTTCTTCCAGTTCGACCGTGATCATGGTCTCATCAAAATCGGGCAACTGGACCGCCAGCTCGCCGCCCGGGTTCAGCACGAAGGAAGCCCCGTCGAACACCTGATCGTCCTGCCCGCCCACCATGTTGAGATAGATCAGCGGCAAACCGGTTTCGACAACGCGCGCCACCATCACATTGAAGCGGTCTTGCATCTTGTTGCGGTAGTAGGGCGAGCCATTGGGGACCAGCAGAAATTCGGCCCCCGTTTCGGCCAGCGTCTCGGCAACATCGGAATGCCACGCATCCTCGCAGATCGGCGATCCGATGCGGGTGTTGGAGACGCTGTACGGCCCGCCAAGCGGACCGGCGTCAAAAATGCGGACCTCATCGAAAACCGTCTCATTCGGCAGGTGGTGCTTGAGAACGCGGCTGATCACCTGCCCGCCCTTCAGGATGTGATAGGCGTTGAACAGCTTGCCATCCTGGCGGTGCGGCCCGCCGATGGCAAGTGCCGGACCGTCGGCACAATCAGCCGCCAGGGCTTCGATCGCCGCTTCGGCAGCCGCGGCAAAAGCCGGCTTCATCACCAGATCCTGCGTATTGTATCCGGTAATGAACATCTCGCTCAGCGCGACCATGTCGGCATCTTGTGCCCGGCCTTCCTCCCAGGCTGAACGGGCCAGTCCTGCATTGCCGGCGATGTCGCCGACTGTCGGGTTCAGCTGTGCCAGTGTCAGGCGAAAAGTCCGGGCCATCCGTTCTTCCATTGCAGTTGCGTGCAGCACTCTTATCAGAGTTGCCGGCAAGGGAAAGCCCGCCCAAACCGGTTCCGGCTGCAAAAAACTTGTCAGTTCATGGCCGCTCAATTAGTCTTTGCCAGACAGCCGCAGTATCGGACGGCAGGGGGCTAACGTGTTGAAGTTCAGGGGTTGCGCCAAGGCGCTGAAAATCGGAACCGGCTGCATGATGTTGTTTGCGGGCGCGGCCATGGCGCAGCAGAACGACACCATCATCACCAAACAGTACGAAGAAGGCGGCGTCTACGAAGGCACCTTCAAGGACGGAAAACAACACGGCACGGGCACTTACCGGTTGCCAAACGGATACGAATACACCGGCGAATGGGTCGAAGGCGAGATTTCGGGCCAGGGCATGGCCAAATTCCCCAACGGCTCGATCTACGAAGGCAGCTTTGCAAACGGCAAACCGCACGGCCGGGGCAAGATCACCTTTGCAGATGGCAGCACTTACGAAGGCGACTGGGTTGAAGGCAAGATCAACGGAACCGGCGTTGTCGTCTATTCCAACGGGGTGCGCTATGAAGGTGCCTTCAAGGACGCGCAACCGCATGGAAAGGGCCGGATGGAAAGCCCGAACCGCTATGTCTACGAAGGCGATTGGGCGACGGGATCAAACAGGGCAAGGGGCGTGTGGTCTACCCCGACGGTGCTGTCTATGAGGGCGACTTCAAGAACGGAAAGCGCGAAGGATTTGGCATTCTGACGATGCCGGACGGGCTGCTCTATGAGGGCCAATGGAAAGATGGCCAGATCAATGGCCTGGGCAAGCTGACGCAGTCAAACGGTGATGTCTACGAAGGCGAATTCGTGAACGGTCAGCGCCAGGGCCAGGGCACGGTGACCTATGCAAACGGTGACATTTTCACCGGCCGATTCCAGAACGACAAAAGGCATGGCTCGGGGACATTCGAAGGCACCGACGGCTATGTCTACGTTGGCGACTGGGTTGACGGTCGGATCGAAGGGCAAGGCAAGGTGACCTACCCGGACGGCTCTGTCTACGAGGGCCAGTTCCGCGATGATCTGGCGGACGGCACCGGCAAGATCGTCTACCCGGACGGCTCCTCCTACGAAGGCGAATGGAAAGCGGGGGTGATCGACGGCCAGGGCATTGCCCGCTATGCAAACGGCATCGTCTATGAAGGCACGTTCCGCAACGCCAAGAACCACGGCACCGGCACCATGACCTTCCCTGACGGCTATGAATACGTCGGCGACTGGAAAGATGGTCAACGGCACGGAAAAGGCCGGGCCACATACCCGGACGGCTCTGTCTACGAAGGAACATTCGTCAATGGCCTGCGTGAGGGTGAGGGCACGATCACAATGGCCGATGGCTTTGCATATACCGGCGAATGGAAAGCCGGCGAAATCGAAGGGCAGGGCATTGCAACCTATCCGAACGGCGATGTGTATGAAGGCATGTTCAAGGCCGGAAAACGCGATGGTGCAGGCACCATCCGCTATGCGTCGGGCGAAGAAAGCAGCGGCCAGTGGAGCGATGGCGCCCTGACCGAAGAAGCCCCTGCCAGCGCCGAAACCGACGGAAACTGACGCCCGCACCGGGTTTCTTTTTCGCTGAAATATCCCCGCCGGAGGCATCGCGGCCTGCGCGCCGCGCAGGGCGCAACCCCTGCAACGGCCCGTGGTTCTATCCGTTGTTGGCGAACCTCTCCACCACATGCGCCGGCACTGTCAGTCCGGGCTTCAGCCTTTCATCATCGACCGGCGCCCCGAAACGCGGCGCGACCGGAACCACCCCGGCCCAGATATCCAGCCCGTAGTCCTCTTCATCATCGACCGGCCCGCCACCGCGAACCTTGGCCGAGACCTCGTCAATCGGCATCCACATGACACTGGTCGCCTTGAGCTCTTTGGCGGTCATCGGGCGCAGGCCGGGCCAGCGACCGGGGATCATGTGATCGACCATTGCCTGCAAGGCGTCAGCCTTGGCAGAGGCATCCTCGATCAGCTCTGGAACGCCGAAAATCGTTACAGAACGGTAGTTTACCGAGTGATGGAAAGCGGAACGCGCCAGCACGTATCCGTCCAGGCGCGTTACGTTCAGACAAATTTCATTCTTCTCTGAACGCCGCAGGGTGCGGCTGGCGGACGAGCCGTGCCAAAAGATGCGGTCGCCGGCACGCCAATGCAGTGTCGGGGTCAGGGCCGGCTGGCCGTCAAGCAGGTAGGCGATGTGACAAAGCGGCGTTGAATCAATGACTTGATAGATTTTTGCGCGATCCAGAACCACCCTTTTGGGCCCGCGTTTCACCCGGGTTCTGGCCGTGGGTGTGATCTGGTCATTCATCTGCATCGCCTTTTGCCGGTCATTTCGTACGTTTGTACAATTTACCCCC
>JALSJL010000319.1 GCA_026989405.1 Marinosulfonomonas sp.
CGTCACTGCTCTGCCGGTCTCCGTGGTGGGAAACGATGCTCTTCCGGAGGGATATGCGTTGTACCACAACTATCCCAATCCCTTTAACCCCGTCACCACGATCCGG
Source organism: Marinosulfonomonas sp. (assembly GCA_026989405.1). GTDB lineage: Bacteria > Pseudomonadota > Alphaproteobacteria > Rhodobacterales > Rhodobacteraceae > JAJRUE01. The sequence goes on from JALSJL010000319.1 coordinate 107, forward strand.
TTTGCCATTCCGGCGGCATCGCGGGTGGTCATCAAGCTCTTCGATATGCTCGGAAACGAGATCAAAACCCTTGTGGATGCCGGGTATGCCGCCGGGGAGCACCAGGTCCGGTTCAACGCGGGTGATCTTGCCAGCGGCCTCTATGTTTACCGCATGGAAGCCGGGAATTTTGTCCGGGCGCGCAAGCTCACGTTGCTGAAATAGCGGGCAGGATAGAAGATGAAAGATCGTGCAAAAACCATGAGGAGAAAATCATGAAGCCGTTTCAATATTCCGTGACTTTGTTCGTGCTTGCCTTGACCTCGAACAGTGTGTTGGGTCAGGATCAGATCACCAGCAGCGTATTCGGCAACGGTGCGACCACCACCTCGACGGGCCGTTTCAAAATCGTCGGCACCCTGGGCCAGTCGGCTATCGGTGTCACGAGCAGCAACGACAATATCAGCCAGGCCGGTTTCTGGTATCGGGCGACCGATCTGCTCACCAGCGTCGAGCCGGTAGAAACCGATCTGCTGCCGGCGGAATTTCGCCTGGAGCAGAACTACCCGAATCCGTTCAATCCATCGACCACGATTCAGTTTGCGCTACCGAAGGCCTCGCATGTGACCCTCACCATTTATGACACGGTGGGACGGCACGTCGCCACGGTGGTCGACGATGCCTATCCGGCCGGTGCGTACAGGGTCGTGTTTGACGCCGGCGGCCTGGCCAGCGGTCTGTACGTGTACCGGATTACGGCCGGCGCTTTTCAAGCCACCCGGAAAATGCTGTTTCTACGGTAGGTCCTCAGTTGAGACTCATCTCAGATGAGATGAGGGGCTGACCAAAAACACGCTGTCAGGGACAGCGTCTATCCAGATATGGTATAAAGGCGGCCCCTGACCGCCTACATGTTGTAGGTTCTCATCGGCCGGGTGATCTTTTTGGACAGCCCCTCACCTTTTCTTTTAAATAAAAAGGAAAATGCCATGATCAACCGAATTTGTTTGGCAATCAGTCTGATCGTGCTGATTGCACTTCCTGCCGCCCTGACAGCCCAGCACAAGCGGGCTCAAAGCAAAGCCGAGTATGCCGAGTGGGTCAAAACCCGCAAAGCGTACAAACGTGTGCAGTGGTTCAATGAACAGCGCCAGAATCCGGACGGCACCATTCCCGTGGATATTTACTGGGCCGAGCGTGATCGGGTCATCCGCGAACAGCGCGCATTGGGCAAAGCCGCCCTCAGCCACATCGAGTGGCAGACCGTGGGCCCGCACGGCGTCAATGCCCTGCCGGCGCATTGGGGCGTGACCAGCGGCCGGGTGCGCGGCCTGGCCATCCACCCGCAGGATCCGGAGACCGTTTACATCGGAGTGGCCGCCGGCGGCATCTGGAAAACTACCAACGGCGGCGCGAGCTGGACCTCCCTGGGCGACAACCTCGAATCCCTGACCTTTGGCGCCATCGCCATCGATCCGCAGAATCCGCAGACCGTGTTTGCCGGCACCGGTGAAGCTCGCTTTAACTTCAAAACGGTCATCTACGACGGCAAGGGCCTGTTCAAGTCCACCGACGGCGGCGCCACCTGGACGGAAATCACCACGGCGTTTGGAACGCGGACGCATTTTGCCGCCCTGGCCGTGGCTCCAAACGCACCGAATGTGGTGTATGCCGCCCTGGCCAGTGGCTACACCTATCTCGGCAATTTGAACAACGAAGGCATCTGGCGCAGCGGCGATGGCGGGAGCACCTGGAACCAGGTCATCCCCATCAATGATGCCTTTGATATTGTGCCCCACCCCACCCGCTCGGGCGAGGTATTTGCCGCCATCGGCGGCGGGGATAACGACAGCAGCGGCGTCTGGTTTTCCAGCGATTTCGGCCAGACCTGGACGCAGAGAAGCAGCGGCCTGCCCGATTCTCCGAAAATCCACCGCATCCAGCTCGCCCTGTCGCCGGATGCCCCGAACACAGTGTACGCCATCGTTTTCTCGGCCGGGGATCAAACCCGCATTTTCAAATCCACCGACAATGCTATCAGTTGGAGTCAGG
>JALSJL010000320.1 GCA_026989405.1 Marinosulfonomonas sp.
GAAAAAATCCTTTGTCGCTAGAGGCTTAATGCGCCCAGCCCCCCCGCATACGTGTCACGCCCACGGAGGAACCAAGGCAGGGGGGGGTGGGCAAGCCTCTGCGATCATATCTGTTTTCTGCCACGAAACGCCCGGAAATGTCGCGCCAAAAGTTCAACGGTTTCATCCGGTTTCACCACAGTTTCATCCGGGTTCACCACGACGAACGGAACGATTTTCGTTGCCGATCAGATGTTTAGCGATTCCTGCTCTTGAGGCGACTTTTTTCATTTTTGTTATGCGGCTGCCGAGCCACGCCAGAGGTCAAGCATGGCAAATGCCGCATCTAGCGATGCCACACGGGCAAGTACGCGGATGCCTCGCGCGCCCTCACCCTCTATGGTCTCAAAAAGGAAATACCCCCCGAAGCCCAAGTGCTCGGCATCGCTATCAACAATGGACTTACGCGAGAGTTCTGCGATATGAATTGACCTGCGATTATCTATTCTAGCTGTTCCGAGGAAACCGTCTTCCATGGCCCGTTCTCCGTCACGTCCGCGCATCTCTGCCAACGAACTTGCCCTGTACATGGTTTCGTCTGAAACAGCCCGCATGGGCATAATCAGACGGGCAGCAGAACCGCAGACCTATGTCACGACACGCTACAAAGACGTTCGTGCCCCCATAAAAGCGTTTCTATCGGACATGAGTCGTCAAGGGAATCCCCTAAATGACGCAGAAGCAATGTTTCAACAGCGAGCGGAAGACCCGGCTGAAAGCGATCTTAGACAGGACGACGCGAGGCAGTCAATTGAAGTCATCAGGGCGGTCAGAAACATGGCAAACCAACTGGCGGGCTACCAGTTTGTCGAGGCTCCGCACTCGCAACCAAAGCTGGTTTTGTCCGGGGTTGAGATATCGGTTCGAACTGATCTTTGGGTATACGGAAACAGCCGTGGACGGGAGCAGGTCGGTGGGGCCATTCTGCGGATGACGCAGGACGACGGCGCGCGAAGGGATGACATGGGCCGATACGTTGCAACGTTGGTTCGCATGCATCTTGACCAGAACAATCCCACGAACCGAGAACCCGTGAACCGCCTCTGCATGGCGATAGACGTACGCCATGGCCAGATCTTTCCTGCGCCAAATGCCAGCACCCGCAGGATGAACGATATGGAAGCGGCATGCCGGGTGATTCACGCGCTTTGGGGGCAGGCTTAGCGAAGGTTTGACATTTTCCGCTTGGAGGGATTTCCAAGCCTATCTCTTTTTCTCACTTGATTCTTGCGCCCTTTCAGCCGGTTCGTGACGGTCTGCAGCGCCGCCACCCAGCGCCGCCACGCCGTCTGCCGGACCAGGCCCGCCTGAATGCACACCTGCCGCCAGCGATAGCCCTCGGCCCGCATCCAGATGATCTTCGCGTCAACGGGATCGACGAGGCCCAGCCACTCGATGCATTCCTCCATGCGGGCGATCTCTGCCGCCGACGGCACGATCTTCATGGTCGCATCATGGTAACCGTATGCATGCCTGGCATCGCGGATGTACTCCGGCCAGCTCGAGCCATAACCCTTGGGGCCGGAGCCTGGCGGGTCGGGAAGGCGGCGCAGGGTGCGGGCCGCCTCCTCGAAGCGATCCTCTACTTCATTCACCGTCAAGTTGCCCGCCATTTTAAGCCTACCTTCCTGTTGATCCGTGCTGCATCACATTTCATGAGCCACCCCAATTCCATCTCGAAGAATTCATCGAGCGAAATTGGTTTGATCGGAGCATCAAGACTGCTCCTCGCCGGCTGCCCCATCATCTTGCGCCGTTGGGTTACACTTTGCCGACGTGTGTATCCGCATTCATTCGCTATATCCTGCAATGAAACCCCGGCTTGATACATCCGTCGAAACACATCATCCGGACATTTCTTGCAGCAATCCTTGTTGCCAAAGCGAGATGGCAGTCCAAGACTGTGGGCCTTGTAGCTGAGGCCCTGGCGCGTGACGCCCAGCCTGGCGGCAATGACCTTCGTCGGAATATCATTGCGCATCCACACAGGTTCCAGCACCTCTCGGGTGATATTGGCGAGCGGGCGGGTCATACCTCGATCACCTCGATCCCCTGAGCCGCCGCTACCGCCCGGCGCACCTCGTAGTCGCGT
>JALSJL010000321.1 GCA_026989405.1 Marinosulfonomonas sp.
GGAGGACGGGGTCAAGGTGCTGCAACCCGGAGGCGCGGCTCCCGAGATTCCAGAGGCCGTGGCGCTCGATTCCATCGCCTATGATCCGGCCGGCGAGGTCACCCTGTCCGGTCGCAGCACCGGCGAGGGCTTTGTGCGGGTCTATCTCGACAACCGGCCGGTCAGGACCGAGCAGATCGAGGCGGATGGGTCGTGGAACGCGCCCTTGCCCGATGTCGACACCGGCGTCTACACGCTGCGCATCGATGAGGTCGACGCCAGCGGGTCGGTCGTTTCGCGGCTCGAGACCCCGTTCAAGCGCGAAGAGCCCGCCGTGCTGGCGCAGCTTGCCCCGGAAACCACGCCGAACGCCGAATTTTCGCTGTCGGTCGTGACGGTGCAGCCGGGAAACACGCTGTGGGGCATCGCATCGAAAAGCTATGGCGACGGGATCTTGTATGTGCGCGTGTTCGAGGCCAACCGCGACCGCATCCGCGACCCGGATCTGATCTATCCCGGTCAGGTCTTCGTGGTGCCCGCCGCGGAATGATCGGGCGCAAGGCAGCCGCAAATGTCGGGGTGCCCGCCGCAGCAGTCGTTCAGCAGATAGCCCATCAACTCGCCAAGCCGGGCGTGGTTCACGCTGTAGCGCAGGAAACGACCGTCGCGCCTGGCCCGGATCAGCCCGGCCTGCTCAAGTGCTGCCAGGTGAAAGGACAGGCCCGATGCCGACACCCCCAGCTTGCGTGCGATGCGCCCGGCGCACAACCCGTCGCGACCGGCCCCGACCAGCAGGCGCAGAAGGTCGAGGCGGGTTTCGTTGGCAAGTGCCGACAGGGCGGCGAGGGCTAGACTCTTCTTCATGGTTCAACTATTCATGAAATGTTGAAATAACGTAGCACGCCGGATCACATCGGGCAAGCTGCCGGCAATAAAGGGACAGACATGCGCCGATCCGTCACCAAGGCCGAATTCACCGCAGAAGACCGATCCCGCGGTTGGCGGACCATCCGCCGGGTCATCCCGTATCTGTGGCCCGACGATGAGCCCTGGGTGAAACGCCGGGTGGTCATTGCATTGGTCGTGCTGGTCCTGTCCAAGGTCGTCGCCGTGGTCACGCCGTTCTTTTACAAGGCGGCCGTCGATGCCCTGTCGGGCAATGCGCCCTCGGGCGCTGCGATGCTGGGGTTCGGGGCGGTCGGGCTGACGGTTGCTTACGGCATGGCGCGCCTGATGGCGGTCGGGTTTCAACAGCTGCGCGATGTCGTGTTCGCCAGGGTCGGTCAGCGCGCCATGCGCCAGCTGGCGATCGAGACCTTCCGCCATATCCACGCATTGTCCATGCGTTACCACATCACGCGCAAGACCGGCGGCCTGAGCCGGATCATCGAGCGCGGCGTCAAGGGCGTCGAGTTTCTGCTGCGGTTTCTGCTGTTCAACATCGGCCCGCTGGTGCTGGAACTGCTGATGGTCGCGGCGATCTTTTTCTGGCTGTTCGATGTGCGCTACCTGGCGGTCGTGGTGGCGACCATCGCCGCCTATGTCTGGTTCACCTTCAAGGTCACCGAGTGGCGCGTGAAGATCCGCAAGGAGATGAACGACCAGGACACCGACGCCAACCAGAAGGCCATCGACAGCCTGCTGAATTTCGAAACCGTCAAGTATTTCGGCGCCGAGGAGCGCGAGGCGCAGCGCTATGACGCCTCGATGGAACGCTATGTGGCCGCGGCGCTGAAAACCAACTACTCGCTGGCCTTTCTGAACTTCGGCCAGTCGGTTCTTATCACGTCGGGCCTTGTCGGCGTGATGGTTCTGGCCGCGATCGGGGTGCAGCGCGGCGATCTGACGGTCGGCGATTTCGTTCTGGTCAATTCCTACATGGTCCAGATCACCCTGCCGCTCAATTTTCTCGGCTCGGTCTACCGTGAAATCCGCCAGGCGCTGGTCGACATGGGAGAGATGTTCGACCTGCTCGAACAGCCGCCCGAGGTCTCGGACAAGCCCGGCGCCGGGGAACTGGTGGTGCGGGAGGGGCGGGTCGAGTTCGACGATGTGCATTTCGGCTATGACGCCGAACGCGAGATCCTGAAAGGTGTGAGCTTTGCGGTTGAACCGGGCAAGACTGTTGCCATTGTCGGGCCGTCGGGGTC
>JALSJL010000322.1 GCA_026989405.1 Marinosulfonomonas sp.
GACCATCGGTCTGCGCGTCTCGGAAGAAGACGAAGCCCGTGGTCTGGACCTCGCTACTCACGGAGAGGCCGCTTACCACAACTGATTTACCGGTTGAAACGAGTGGACAGAGAAAAGCCGGCGGGGGGAAACCCCGCCGGCTTTTGGGTTTAGAACGTAATTTCTAAGTCAAACGAATCCAAGCCGGAGAGATCGCCGTCCCCCAGCCAAGCGCATAACCAAGGTGGATGTTCAGTTCGCCGACTGGTTCTATGTAGCGCGCATTCGTTAGTGGGCCGGCATCAATCGCTTCGAATTCAAGATCCGTGACCATAGTTGCCACCGTTTTCTTGGCAGCCGCATCATCCCCCGCAAGCAGAACCTGAACAGCCGGAATTCCCCACCGCACCTCGAACGGAAGCGCCTGCCAGAACACGGTATTGAAGGCCCTCACAACATGCGCGCCCGGGGCAAGTTTGGCGATTTCCTCGGCGGCCGAGGTGGTGTGACCAATCGTCAAAGCCATATTATCGGGCGTGATCGGATTGGTGATGTCGACCAGTATTTTTCCGGTCAGATCGCCCGCTTCTTTGATTGCCGCTGCGGCTGAATCATAAGGGGTAGCAAGGGTAACGATGTCGGCGCCCGACACTGCATCGGCGATAGTCTTGCCCTGCACCTTGCTGTCGATTTCAGCGGCCAGCCGTTCAGCCACTTCGACATCCTTGTGCGCAAGCGCAACGTTTTGACCTTTGGCAGCGAACAGGCGGGCAAGACCAAGACCCATGTTGCCGGGTCCGATAATTGCGATATTCATGATTGTTTCTCCTTAATTTATATCATGCCCCTTTTTCATTCATCCACCCGTTGCGATAAATGCTTTGTTTTGACATATACTAGGTATCAGGAGTATCGAATGGATCGATTAAAAAGCATCGAGGTTTTCGTCAAAACCGTGGAGGCCGGATCATTTGCGGGCGTTGCCGCGCAGTTCGGTTTGACCGCACCGATGGTCGGTCGCCATGTGCGCGCGCTTGAGGATACCTTGGGAACCCAACTTCTGAACCGGACGACACGCCGCCATTCTCTGACCGAGGCAGGGCGTATCTATTATGAAAGGTCCAAGGCAATTCTGGCCGAGCTGGAGGCCGCCGATGCAAGCGTTGCGCAGATGCGATCTGTCCCGCGGGGTGTTCTAAGGATCGGTGCGCCGGTTATTTTTGGCTCGGCCTGCCTTGCGCCTGTTTTGCCCGAATATTTTGCCGCCAACCCAGAGGTGCGGGTTGAAATGACGCTGAACAACCGTGTCTTTGATTTGCTGGACGAAGGCTATGATCTGGTCATTCGGACGGGCAGTTTGCCCGACAGCGGCCTGATTGCGCGTTCGCTTGCGCCTTACCGGCTGGTTGCCTGCGCTTCCCCTGAATACCTTGCGCGAAAAGGAACACCCACCCATCCCGAAGATCTTGCCTCACATGCCTGTTTCGGGTTTCGTCCGGGATTTGAATTTGACACATGGTTTTTTACAAATCCCGAATCCGGCGATGATGTGATCGCGGTTCAGGTAACCGGCCCGATGGCCGCGAATGACGGCCATGCGCTTCGCGAGGCCGCGCTGGGGGGTGCCGGAATCGTGCTGCAAGCCGAAACGCTGCTGTCACCCGATCTGAAAGCCGGTCGTCTGGTCAGGGTGCTTGAGAACTATCCCCCGCAGGCATTGCCCACGAGTGTTCTGTATTCCCCGACCAGAGCAATCACACCGAAACTGAGAAGCTTTATCACCTTTTTGACGGCCCGTTTTGGAACCGCGAATAGGTGAGAACGTGCACCACAGTATTGCGCGGAATCAAATCCCCGTATCGATAATCGCCTTGGCCAGCACCGGAATCGTGGCCTCGTTCAGGCCGGCGATGTTCATGCGGCTGTCACCGATCATATAGATCCCGTGCTCGGCCCGCAGGCGTTCGACCTGTTCGGGCGTTGCCCCGAGCCGCGAGAACATGCCGCGGTGCTGGGCCAGAAAACCGAAGCGGTCCGACCCGGAAAGGCGTTGCAACTCGCCTGCCAACTGGGTGCGCAGGGCCAACATGCCAAGGCGGACGTTTTCCAGTTCTTCCATCCAGTCGTCGCGCAGAACCTTGTCTTGC
>JALSJL010000323.1 GCA_026989405.1 Marinosulfonomonas sp.
GAAAACCGGGATCATCACCACCACGACCGGCGTATTTGACACGAATGCCGAAGCCACGACAACAAAGCCGATCAGCGCGGCAATGGCCCGCCCTGGATGCGCTTTTGCATTGCGTTCGGCGATCTGGGTAAACCAGTCGAGCGCGCCCGTGCGCACCAGCGCGCCCATGACGATGAACATCGCGGCAATCGTCCAGGGCGCAGGGTTTGACAACACTTCCAACCCACGCTCATAGGGTAGCACGCCCAGCACCAGCATCAGCGCCACGCCGGCTATGGCGACAACCTCGGTCGGATAGATCTCTCGGACAAAAAGCGCGAACATCAGACCAACGATGACAAGCGCCACGATTGCCTGTGTCGTCGGGTCGAGTGTGATGAACCCCATCATGGTGCCGCGCCCTCGCGATTTGCACACATCATGGCCGTGCGGCACCCCGCATGCAAGCCGCCCCGGCCCCCGACGTCAGATCCAGCCCAGTTCGCTTATCCTGATGACGCCTGAAAGGATGACCCCGGCGATGATGCCGAACAGAACGATGGATATCAAAGTCACGATGACGATCGTGCGTTTTAGCTTGAAGTTCGTTGGCGAACCGGGATGCGTGCCCGGAACAACATCATCGTCGTCGCCCTGAGTGCGCAGGCCGATCGGAAGTACGACAAACAGCACCATGAACCAGATCACGAAAAACAGCACAATTGCAGAGGTCGGCCCCATCAGACTTGCTCCAGTTCGATCAGGGTTCCATTGAAGTCCTTCGGGTGCAGGAAAAGGACAGGCTTGCCATGGGCCCCGATTTTCGGCTCGCCCCCACCCAGAACCCGCGCACCACTGTCAACCAGCCTGTCGCGGGCCGCAAGAATATCTTTCACCTCGTAACAGATGTGATGGATGCCGCCCGCCACATTCTTTTCAAGGAACCCCGAAATCGGGCTGTTTTCGCCCAGGGGCGCAAGAAGCTCGATCTTGGTATTGGGCAGGTCGACGAACACGACACGCACACCATGGTCGGGCTGATCCTGGGCAGCCCCGACAACAGCACCCAGCGTGTCCCGATACAGCGCCGAAGCCCCTTCAAGGTCCGGCACCGCTATGGCCACATGATTAAGTCGTCCGATCATCGTTGTCCCCGTCGTGCCACCATGGCGCCTCTGTTCGTCATTGTCCAATTTGGCCCGCGAAGCAAGAGCCGGCGCGCCACAGGCGGCCGGTTAACCGCTTGTTCACCCTGTCTGCCTCTAATTGCCGCATGGCTGAAGGAGCAAGACGATGCCCGACGAACTTGAAAACTTCATGCAGACACAGCGGCCAACGGCAGAGCGGCCGTTGTTGGGTCTCACCGTCCTTGTCGTGGAAGACAGCCGGTTCGCCTGCGAGGCGATCCGCCTGCTCTGCCTCAGGTCGGGCGCACGAATACGCCGGGCCGACAGCCTGAGATCGGCGGCGCGCCATCTTTCGGTCTATCGTCCGGTCGTGGCCATTGTCGATCTGGGCTTGCCCGATGGCTCGGGTGCTGACCTGATTCGCAAGCTGGTCACCGCTGTTCCGCGGGTATCTGTCGTGCTGGGAACCAGCGGCGACAACAATGCCCAATCCATTGCACTGCAAGCGGGCGCCGATGGTTTTCTGGAAAAGCCGATCGTCAGCCTCGCAGCCTTCCAGTCCCAGGTGCTGCGCCATTTGCCGCGCTCGCGTCGTCCCACACGACCGCACCGGGTTCCTGACGACACGGTTTCCCCGGATCCCCTGGCGCTGCGCGAAGACCTGAGCCATGTGCGCGAAATCCTGCAGGATGGGGCCCCGGACGATGACATCGCGGCCTATGCAGCCCAGTTTCTCGGCGGTCTGGCCAGATTGGCCGGCGACCCTTCACTGGAATGCGCCGCCCGCCAGCTGGAAGAGCATTGCCGCCTCGGCGAACCCATCCGAAGAGACATTCGCAAGATATCCGACATGCTGCAGTCCCACCTGCAGGGCGAAAGGGCAGCTTTCGGCTAGGTCACCGACTCATAAGCGCGCAACCAGATTCGTGTTGCGGCGAGTTTGACGAGGGCGAGGAAGTTGGCGTCGTGTTTTTCGTATCGTGTTGCTATGGCCCTGTAATGCTTGAGTTTCGAGAAG
>JALSJL010000324.1 GCA_026989405.1 Marinosulfonomonas sp.
GGGGCAGGCTCCTGAGTGGTACAAGCTGACCATTCTCGCCTTCCTTGTCATCAATCCACTGGTGATGTGGATCCTCGGCCCCTATGTGGCGGGCTGGCTGATGGTGGGCGAATTCATCTTCACGCTTGCCATGGCGCTCAAATGCTACCCCCTCCAACCCGGGGGGCTTTTGGCGTTGGAAGCAATCTTCATGGGCATGACGACGCCCGGGACCGTCGTCCATGAAATCGAATCCGCTCTGGAGGTGCTGCTGCTGCTGATCTTCATGGTCGCCGGAATCTATTTCCTGCGCGACATGCTGCTCTACATCTTCACCAAGGTTCTTGTGCGGGTGCGATCCAAGGTCGCGCTGGCGCTGATCTTCTCGCTGTTGGGCGCGGTGCTCTCGGCCTTTCTCGATGCGCTCACCGTGACCGCCGTCGTGATCACGGTGGCCCTCGGTTTTTATTCGGTCTATCACAAGGTCGCCTCGGGCAAGCATTTCGACGATGAACACGATGCCCAGGTCGATGATCATGTGGACGAGCTCAAGCGCGAAGACCTCCAGCAGTTTCGCGCCTTCCTGCGTTCCTTGATGATGCATGCGGCTGTGGGGACTGCCCTCGGTGGGGTGACGACGCTGGTCGGCGAGCCGCAGAACATCATCATCGGCAACGATGCCGGGTGGAACTTCATCGAATTCTTTTTCCGCATGGCGCCGGTGACGATGCCGGTGCTTGTCGTCGGGTTGTTGACCGTGATCTTCCTCGAAGTCACCGGCATGTTCGGCTATGGCGCCCGCATCCCGCCGGCCGTGCTGAAGATCATGGAGGAGTTCGAGGCCTACGAATCGGCCAAGCTGTCCACGCGTGACAAGCTGAAGATCGCGGCCCAGGCGGTGGTGGCGATCTGGCTGGTGATCGGGTTGATGTTTCATCTGGCTGCTGTCGGGCTGATCGGTCTGTCGGTGATCGTGTTGGCGACGACGTTTTCCGGTATCGTCGAAGAGCACCAGATCGGCCACGCCTTTCAAGAGGCGCTGCCGTTCACCGCACTGCTGGTGGTATTCTTTTCGATCGTCGCAATGATCAACGATCAGGGGCTGTTCGATCCGATCACCAATGCGGTGCTCGCCCTCGAAGGCAATATGCGGATCGCGGCTTTATATTTCGCCAATGGCGCTCTGTCGGCGATCAGCGACAATGTCTTCGTTGCGACCGTCTACATCTCGGAGGTCGGGAAGGCCCTGGCGGAGGGGCTCATCGATCGCGACACTTTCGATCTGATGGCGGTGGCGGTGAACACCGGCACCAACATTCCTTCGGTGGCGACGCCGAACGGCCAGGCGGCCTTTCTGTTTCTGCTGACGTCTTCGCTGGCGCCGCTTATTCGGCTGTCCTACATGCGCATGGTGATCATGGCATTGCCTTATACGATCGTGATGACGCTCACGGGTTTCATCGCCGTCTATTTCTGGCTCGAGCCCGCCACCGCGCTCATGTATGAACAGGGACTGATCACCCACCATCACGAGCTGCCCAAGCTGATCGCCGGCCAGGGAGAAGGCCAAGGCCATTGAAGGCGCGCTCTTAACTGGCGGGCGGTTCGTGTCGGAGATACGCGGCGCGGTGACGTTCTCCTCCGGGGGCTGTTGCCTTGGGCGCCGCCTGTGATACGATTGTCCTCCCTGTTGTGCGAGGGGAGGTTAAAGAACATGTCCGATACTGGGGAGGACACATCTTTGGCGGCTCCGGTCACTGTTCTGTCCGGCCGCATCAAATGGTTCGATCGGCATCGCGGTTACGGCTTTCTTGTGCCCGAGGATGGCGGTGGTGACGTGCTCGTGCATTTTTCCGTGCTCACCCCGCTGGGGCGCGACAGCCTGCCGACAGGGGCCATCCTCGAATGCGAGGTGGCCGAACGCGCACGTGGCCGTCAGGCGGTCAAGGTGCTCGATCTCGACCTGAGCGAGGCGGACGAAGAATCTCCACCCGCTCGCCGTTCCCGTTCTGCCCGGCCGTCCGCCACCCGTGATCGGGGCGGGCCTTATGAGCCGGCCACCATCAAATGGTTCAGCCGCGCGCGCGGTTATGGATTTGTCTCCCGCGGTGAGGGAGAAGCGGATGTCTTTCTGCACATGCGGG
>JALSJL010000325.1 GCA_026989405.1 Marinosulfonomonas sp.
GGCCCATTTCCCCGCCACCATCGCCGAGCTCTACAAGCCCGACGCCATGCCCGAAAACCTGCGCGCCGCCCATGAGCACAACGACGAGGTGCTGGAGCGCATCTATATCGGCCGCCGGTTCCGCAACGACACCGAGCGGCTGGAAAAGCTGTTCGAGATGTATGTGAAGATGACAACGAAGCCCGATTCGAAAACGAAAGCCTGAGATATGAGCAGCATCACCTCCGTCCCCTCCATCTCCGTCCCCTACGCTCGGACCGGGCGCACGATGGCCTCCAACGAGCTGGGCATGCGTCCGATGCAGGAGCGCGCCTATGAGAAGCGCGGTGAGCAATACCTGCTGATCAAGTCGCCGCCTGCCTCGGGCAAGAGCCGCGCGCTGATGTTCATCGCGCTCGACAAGCTCGAAAACCAGGGGCTGAGGCAGGCGATTATCATCGTGCCGGAAAAGACGATCGGGGCGAGCTTCAATGATGAGCCGCTGAGCAAATTCGGCTTCTGGGCCGACTGGCATGTGGAGCCGAAATGGAACCTGTGCAACGCGCCGGGCGGGGATGACGGCAAGGTCGGCGCGGTCGGCCGGTTTCTGCAAGGCGACGATCGGGTGCTGGTCTGCACCCATGCCACCTTCCGCTTTGCCGTGGACAAGTTCGGGATCGAGGCTTTCGACGACCGCCTGATTGCGGTGGATGAATTCCACCACGTCTCGGCCAACCCCGACAACCGGCTGGGCGCGCATCTTGGTGCGCTGATCGCGCGCGACAAGGTGCATGTCGTGGCGATGACCGGCAGCTACTTTCGCGGCGACGCCGAACCCGTTCTGGCGCCCGAGGACGAAGCGAAGTTCGACACGGTCACCTACACCTATTACGAGCAGCTGAACGGCTACAAATACCTCAAAAGGCTGGATATCGGGTATTACTTCTACTCGGGCTCCTATGTGGACGACATCCTCAAGGTGCTGGATCCGAAGGAAAAGACGATCATCCACATCCCGAATGTCAATTCCCGCGAAAGCACCAAGGACAAGATCAAGGAGGTCGAGCATATCATCGACGCGCTGGGCGAATGGCAGGGCGCCGATCCCGCGACCGGGTTTCAACTGGTGAAGACGGCCGAGGGCCAGGTGCTGAAGATTGCCGATCTGGTGGATGATGAACCATCCAGGCGGGACAAGGTTTCGGCCGCGCTGAAAGACCCCGCGCAGAAGGACAACCGCGATCATGTTGACATCATCATCGCGCTGGGCATGGCCAAGGAGGGGTTCGACTGGATCTGGTGCGAACACGCGCTGACGGTGGGCTATCGCTCCAGCCTGACGGAAATCGTGCAGATCATCGGCCGTGCGACCCGTGACGCCCCCGGCAAGACGCGCGCGCGTTTTACCAATCTGATCGCCGAGCCCGATGCCTCGGAAGAGGCGGTGACCGAGGCGGTGAATGACACGCTGAAGGCCATCGCGGCCAGCCTGCTCATGGAGCAGGTGCTTGCCCCGCGTTTCAATTTCACGCCCAAGACGCCGCAAAGCGGGCCGGTGGAGGGATTTGACTATGGCGAGGCGGGCTACGTCCCCGAGAAATGCAATGTCGGGTTCAACGAGGAAAGCGGCCAGTTCCAGATCGAGATCAAGGGGCTGGCGGAACCGAAGAGCGAAGAAGCCACGCGCATCTGCCAGGAGGATCTGAACGAGGTGATCGCGACATTCGTCCAGGACAAGACGGTGGTGGAGCGGGGTTTGTTTGACGAAGAGCTTGTCCCCGAGGAACTGACCCAGGTTCGCATGGGCAAGATCATCAAGGAAAAATACCCGGAACTGGACGAGGGCGATCAGGAGGCGGTTCGCCAGCACGCGATCGCGGCCCTGACCCTTACTCAGAAGGCAAAGGAGGCGATCCTTGGCGGGAATGATCCCGAAAAGCCGGGCAATACCGCCCTGATCGACGGTGTGCGCAAATTCGCGATGGACGTGCGCGAGCTCAATATCGACCTGATCGATCGGATCAATCCATTCAGCGAGGCCTATGCGATCCTGGCCAAGACCATGAGCGAAGACAGCCTTAAACAGGTTGCGGCTGTCATTTCGGCCAAGAAAGCAAAGCTTACGCTCGAAGACGCACGCG
>JALSJL010000326.1 GCA_026989405.1 Marinosulfonomonas sp.
GGTTCGCACCTTGGGTTGCATCCAAAGGCGCCCTATGTGTGGCGTCGCGGGTCGCAATACCGCGCGGCGGGGGATTTCCCGTCGGGCACAGTTATGCGCCAGCTGATGGTGATCGCCCGCGAAAAAGGCGTGCCGCTTGAAGCGGAACACCTGATTTTCGGGCTGGACGAGGTCGAGCTGGAAAAGTTGCTGGCCGAGCAGGTGGCGGCATGATGGGGCAGGGTTTAGTTGTTGAGCGCGTCGTCGCCATCTCGTTTGATCGAGGCCAGCCGGACTTTTTCCGGCATGGTGAAGGTGTAGACCAGGAACAGATGCGCGAATTCGCGGGCGTCCTCGACTTCTTCTTTGGTTGGTTCGAAATCTTCTTCGTGGATGGCGTCGTTGCCGTACAGGCGAACGTGGTCCAGCCATTCAGCCATAGCGGTCGGGATAAGCCCGTTCTCGCTGCATTTTTTGATTTGCGCGGCAAGCATGCCTTTTTCTTCGGTAATGCCTTTAAGGGCGCGCTCCATTGCTTTTCGGTAAAGGCCAGCCGCGCCATCGTAGATTTTTCCAAGGTAGGCCGCTTCTGCCGAATTAAGTGTGCGTTCGACGTTTTCGGGAATGTATTGGGCGATTTGCGGTATGGGCTTCTGCGGGTAGCTGGCAATAATACTGAAGTCACCACCGGTGTTAATATTGTGATCGTTTTCCGGTTCGTAACGTATCGGGACCGTATTGGAGTGCAGCTCCACCATGACGATATTTCCGCAAACACCGCATTGGCAAAGGCAATTTACGCGATTGTCTACATCGCGCTGTCTGTAGCTCGATCTAACTTCAAACGCGGCTCGGTCAGAAAAACAATGAGGGCAATCCATGGCAAATGCAGACAATCCAATTCCTCCTTACAATGTGGTGATCAAGCGTATCTTGAAGAATTCGCGCGATCCGGCGGATATCGCCGAGGCATTGCAGCGAGAGTACACACACACGCACGACCAGGACAAGCCCGCGTTCGTAGCGGGACTGATTATGCATTACACAACGCAAATGGCGTTGCTTCAACTCCACGAACACCGGGTGTCAGCGCTTCAAATTCGCGAAGAACAGGTGACGGCAGTCGAATTATCGGTTCGCCAGTTTCTGGCCGGAAGCAAAGTTCCACCCGAATAACCAGTATTACCTCCCTGTTGGGCCAGACCCGTGGCGCTACTAGCCTCGCGTTTTCGGGTCGCCAATGGTCAACTGTCCGCGTGTTACGTTTACGTTCACGCGGGCCTTTTTATTCGAATATCCGGGCGGCACTGTCCCCGCCGGCCGGATTTGTAGCCACCCCCGATTTTATTAGTTTTTGCCGTTACCCTACATTTCGGCGTCGTAACCCGTACCCGTCGGGGGTGGCCGCATGAGTTTCGAGCCGCGCATAGCTGTTGGCCTTCGGGCATTGCATTGTGCGTTGGCCGCGAAATCCGGCCAGCTGAAAGACAAGCACCGTATGGGCTTGCTGGAGGCGGTGATGTTCCATTGTCGCGATGATGATGTCCTTTGCGATGCAGTGCTGGCGTTTGTCGGGGATAGCCGCGCACACCAGCTGGAAGCCGGTCAGATATTCCTCGATTTTGTAACTTCAACAGGTGTCGAGATGTCGTTCACGGCGCAGCAGCTGGAGCTAACCTTCGAGACCATCGAGGGCGAATGCGTCGAGCATTATAAAAATGCCGGAGGTGCCAATGGATAAACCGTTTCGCCTTTCGCTTGCAGATCAGGTGATGATCAACGCCGCCGCCCGGCTGGTGGTCGATACCGTTTCCGATCGGAACATGATCGCAGACGATATCGCCACCCTGCGGGAGGTGTTGCTGTTTACCAGTCGGGAATTTCCGATGGTTGGTCGTTTGGCCAAGGCTTGCGACGATCTGGAAGCGGCGCATGGGGATTATTTGAAAGCCGGAAACGCGGAATGGGTTCGTGCGAAGTTCGAGGCGAGTACCGCGCTTTGCGCGCTATTTCGTTGGCGGCACGCGCTGGCCCTCGATGCGTTCCGGACAAGTCAGGAGAATGCAGCATGAATTTGGATGTAGAAACACCGCTTGAGGCGGTTCTGGAAACGGTTGAAGTCGAGATCGCGCGCTTGCAAGGCGTGAAGGCGGGCATCGAGGATATTCTAGGTAATGTAGCACCGGCGGATCCTGTCGATTTTGTTGTAGACACAGAGATGTTGCTTGAGGTGGGTGTCGATATGGAGGCGTTTAGCGAAAGCGTTAAAGACCTTCTCGAAATTTTCAAACAGGTCGCCAATCGCGATCCAGAAGTTGTTACGGGAATGGATTTCGCCAAGGCTGAAAGTGAAAGCGCGAAGGTCGACGCGCAGGTTTTGCAGGAACTGCGCACAGGTTTGGGCGAAGTTGTTACGGATACGCCAGACGAGCCACCCGCACCCCCGCACCCGGATGAAGTGTCGAAGTTTCTGAAGAACCCGCCAAAGCCAAAACTGAAGATCAAAAAAACCGTGGCGACAAAGAAAGATTTCGGGCCACGGAAGCTAAAGGCCTGGACGGATGAAGACTTTGCAATCCTGCGCGAGATGACAGCAGCCCAAAAACCTGCCGCCGAGATTGCAAAACGGCTGGGGCGAGCGGTTCAGTCAATTTATCAAGCGAAATTCAAGCTGGGCATTACGAACGGGGCGTTAGCTAAAGCCGAACCCGTGGGGAAGAGCGCTTCCACCCCTAATGCAAAACCCGAAAAACCGATGGCGCCGGAGCAAGATCACCGGCAGACAATCATTCGCCCCGGACCATCTGACAGCAGCTGGTCTGTGTTTGATGATCTGGAGCTGGTTCGTATGTTTGCGAGCGGATCCGGAAAAAGTGACATCGCGATCGTATTGGAGCGGACACAGCAGGAATGTGTCGATCGCTTCAACGGGTTGATCGGGCCAAATCGCCGCGTACTTGGTGCGCAAGAGCAGCTGGTCAAAGATTTGCAGGTGTTGTGTTGGCGGGCCGAGCGAGCCGCAGAGGTTGCCGCACAATGAGCTTCCCGACCTTTCAGGAAATTGTAGATGCGTTGCAGGCCCGTCCATTGGACGTGGCGCAGCGCTATGCACCTGGAGGGCACGTTGATACTGGCAAATACTGGGCCTTGTGTCCGTGGCGTCAGGATAAGCGGATTGGGTCGTTTTATGTGAACTTGTCGGGTAGCCATGCTGGCCGGTTCATGGATCATTCCAGTGGCGAGCATGGCGATATGCTGGATTTGATCCAGAAGGTTTTGAACCTCGATCGGCGCGATGCATTAACCGAAGCGCGCGCGTTTTTGGGTATGGACGAGGAAACGCCGACGCAAGCAGCCCTTCGCGCGCGGCAAGCCAAGCGTGCCAAGGATCAGCAGGAAATTGATGCCAAGGCCGCAATTGCCAATAAGACGAAGAAAAGCAGGAATGCGCAGGGTATGTATTTGCGATCGGACGAGCGGATCATTGATACGCCGGTGGCGAAATATCTGTCCGGCCGTGCGATCGGGATCGAGCGACTGGGGCGCACGCCACATTCAATCCGGTTTCACGATGCGCTGCCTTACAGCCACACGGATAAAGAAACCGGCGAGATCGTTGAAGGCAATTGGCCGGCGATGGTTACCGCGATTTACGGCCCTGCGATCGAGGGTGGCGGAAAGCCTGCGTTCTGGGGCGTGCATCGCACCTGGTTGTCGCGGCGGGAAGATGGCAGTTGGGGTAAGGCTGACGTGCCCAATCCAAAGAAAAGTTATGGCCAGCTAAAGGGCGGATATATCCGGCTTTGGGCTGGCATTGGTCCGCGCGGTGGCAAAGGTGCGCCTTTGTCAAAAGCGACGGCCGGATCCCGCGTTTATATCACCGAGGGCATCGAGGACGGATTGAGCGTTGCGGTGCTGAAGCCTGAAGCACGGGTGCTTGTGGCGACAACGTTGGGCAACATCCGCGAGATGTTACTGCCAGCCTCGATTTCACATGTGACGATCGTTGCGGATAATGACCCGCACCCCGAGCAATCCCGCCAGATCGATATGGCCTGCAGCCGCTTTGCCCGTGAAGGGCGCAAGGTGGATGTGTGGCGCAACGAGTATGGCGGTAAAGATCTAAACGAGGCCTTGGTGGCAGCAATGAAAGAGGATGGAGCGGCATGAGGAATAGCATTTTTGGCCTGATTTATGGTCTAGGCGTTGGATCCGCTCAATCAGATCTTGGTAGATCCCGACCGGTTGGCCAGAAGTTGCCAGGCAAGGTGTCGAGCGAGCGCGCGTCCGATTTATCGAACACACACGCCAGTGGGGTCACTTACCCGATGGTAGCCGCATGACGCGCCAGAGACGTCGGCAGGCCGAACGTCTTGCGCTAAAGGGGCGGCTTTCGTGATGGCAGATATTGCTTTGTTATTCATCGAGATATGGTGGAAAGGCGGCCTTGGCGTCTTCGTTGCATATGGAATTTATGTTGCTACCGACAATTATTCTCGTGACGGAATTCTGGAGATTTCCTTCGTCGCTGTCTTTTGGCCTTTCGTTATTCTATTCAAAATTTACGAGTGGTTGAGGTATTACCGATGACCAGCCAGCCTGACGATAAAACCCGCAAGCCGGACCTAAAGGTATTGCAAGGTGAGTTGGAAAACCCGACGCCGGCAACACCTGAAGACCCGCAGGATCAAGGGCAGGATCAGAAGCCGTTCCAAGAGGGCAGCTGCACCCCCAAACCCGGTGATATATTCCCGAACTGCCCCGTGGTTGCCCTTGGCGTTTACGGAGATACGTTTTTCTATCTCGATTACCTCGGGCAGCTGGCACCAGTAACGAACCACACCAAAGACCGAATGCGTGGAATATTCGGCGGTCGGTCCGAGATATTGATGAACGAATTTCCGCAATACAACAAGGGCGGCGATGTATCTGGATGGGCGCAAGAAGATACCGCCACAGCCATGACCCGCGCTTGCACCGACAAGGGTGTCTGGAACGCGTTCGAAAAGGTCCGCGGGCTTGGTGCCTGGCCGGACGGCGAGGGCGGAGCTTCGCTGCATTGTGGTGATGCGATCCTTTACAAGGGCCGGTGGAAAGCCCCGGGGGAAATTGACGGGTATGTTTACCCGTCCGCACCCCGTACCCCGCGGCCACTCGAAGAAGCTGTCGATGGTGGTGAAGGTAGTCCGGGCTACGAGCTGCAGGAAATGCTCGCCACCTGGAACTGGATGCGCGGTGACATCGATGCCTATCTGGTTTTAGGCTGGATATGCGGTGCGATGTTTGGTGGCGCCATGGATTGGCGCCCATTACTGTGGTTCACGGGTGATGCCGGTACGGGTAAGTCGACCCTGCAAAAGCTGATCCGTTATGTGATGGGTGGCGAAGGGGCAATCCTTCAGTCAACCGATGCCACGGAAGCCTCGGTTCGCCAGTTCCTGATGCAATCGACCATTCCCGTCGCCCTCGACGAGGTCGAGGCGGAGGCAGATAACCGCAAGGTTCTGTCGGTCGTCAAGCTGGCACGTCAAGCTGCTTCGGGTGGCGTTGTGCTGCGTGGTGGTGCTGACCATAAGGGGCAGGAATTCCGTGCCCGATCGTCATTCGTGTTTTCGTCCATTCTTGTGCCGGCACTGCTGGATCAGGACATTAGCCGGATCGCGCTGCTGGAGATGTTGCCGCTGAAGCAGGGGCAGACGCCGCCTGTGATCGAGCAGAAGCAATGGCTGAAGATCGGCCGTGGTTTGCGTACGCGGATCCTCGATGGATGGCCGCGCCTGCACGAGACGCTGGAGTTGTATCGACAGGCCCTCTCGATTGCCGGGCATAACGCGCGGGGTTGCGACCAGTTTGGCACGTTGTTGACCATGGCTGATCTGGCCATGCATGACGGGATCCCCGATCAAGCGCGCGTCACAGCGTGGGCAGCCAAGCTAAGCGCGGCCGTGATCGAGGAGCAAACCGATCAGTCAACGGACTGGCAGCGTTGTATGAACCATTTGTTTGGTCAGACGCTCGACGTGTTCCGATCAGGCGAGAAGCTGACTGTTGGCCGCTGGATCCTTGGTGCGGCAGGTCTTGAAGACGAAATTGACCAGAAAAAGGCTGAACGCGCACTTTCCAGTGTTGGAATGCGGGTTTACGGCAAGGGCGAAAGCGCCCAGCTGGCGATCGCGAACGCGCACCCCGGATTGTCGGACCTGTTCAGAGACAGCCACTGGTACGCCTCCGCTGGCCTTCGTGGCGTCTGGGCGCAGGCCACCAAGCGTATCCCCGGCTCAACTGCCACGGGCATGCTGCGCTTTGATATGGTGGGTTCCAGAACCCGCAAGTTCCCCCTTAAATCCATCCCCAATCTTTTTGGCGATGACGAAGTGCTGGAGGAGGCGCAGCCTCCGCAAGCCCCGCATTCCCCTGATAAACCTAATCCTCTAGACGATTTCGCGTGAGTTGATATGACCTTGAACCCCACACCCCAAGCCTGCCATCCGCAACCCGCACCCAGACCCGTGGACGGAAGCCAAAATACGCAAAAAGCCGAGGGTTGCCTTTGCGTATTTCGCGTAAAGGTTGCGTTTGCACGCCATGGGTTAGGGGTGCAACGGTTTGAAAGCGTTGCACCAAATGTTGCACCAAATGTTGCACCGTTTATTGTGTTAAAACAAAGACTTAACCACCTAGTGCAACGGTGCAACGTAATCTGTAGCACTTCCCCGTATGCGGGCGCACATGCGGCCGTGCCCACGCGCGCGAGTGTGCGTTGCACCGTTGCACCGTTGCACTACTACACTTATCTTATTGATATATATAAGTATTTAAGTGCAACATTTAGTGCAACGGTTTGTGCAACATGCCTGAAACCGTTGCACCGTTTGCCTCTGTCTGTGCCCTCAATTCCACCTAACCCTTTGAAAACAATTGTTTATAGGGGGAATATGGCATGAAACAATCCAAGTTTCAGGAACAAGCCGCTGTTGCAGCTGAACGGATTGATCAGGCGCGCGCACTTGGCGAGCAGTTGACGTTCCTTCCCGATACCGATGGTGAAGGCGGGCAGATGGTGCCGGCAGAGCCACGCGCACCAGGAAGACCGAAGGGGTCGAAGAACAAAACCGATGCGAAGCTGCGCGAGATGCTGGCGGCCAAGGGATTTCGGATGCCTGAAGATGTGCTGGCAGAGATCGCCGGTCTCTCCAGTCGCGAGGATGTACTGGTCACAGCCATGGCCCGCGCCGAACGCGTGCTTGCCTGGGCAACGGATGGTGCGGCGCAGGTGGGCAAGAAGAATGCGAAAACGGACTGGAAAGCGTCCGGCACGGTTCGGCTGTCGACGTTTGTCGAGATCTACAAGTCACAGATCAAGGCGCTGGAGGCGTTATTGCCCTACGGTTTGGGCAAGGTGACGCCTGACACCACGACCAACATCCAATCGACCACGATCGTCATGCCCGGATCGGGCGCGCCGGTTGTGCCTGGTGACAGCGCCAAGGTCGTGAACGGATCGTCGAATGCGGAATTCGCACCGCCACCGATGCCGGAAAATATGCAGCAAAAACAAGGCGTTAAAAATTCTGATACCATCCAGTCGGACGGAGGTAGTCGGACGGAATGACTAACCCACTGAAAAACAACGGTTATTCCCTGCGCGACCAACTGATTAGAAATCAGGCGGTTAGTCGGATCATCACCAGTCCCCAGCCGATCGTGATCACCTCGATCGCAAACGCGTTGACCAGGGGGGGGGCCTCCCATGCCATAGATCACATGCCCCTCTCACAGAGGCCATCCATGATTTTGGAAACGACCGGAGGTGGCCAATGAGCGCGATGGTTGGAATGTCTGGTTGGGGTTGGGGGGTGCGGGCTGCTGCCGATATGGGGTCAGGGGGATCTGTTCAATCTCTTACTGAAGCAGACTATCGGAATTTTTCCCCCGTTGAGGGTCTGGAAACCGTAACCGGAGAAATTGCGACTGACAAGCCGGATATTGCAGAATTTACGTTTCCGGGTGTCGTGGCCGAAGCGGCTTACCTCGATGACAGTGCAGTCGTCGGATTTAACGGGCCGGTTGGTTCGGGAAAAACAACGACCCTTTTGAAATCGCGACTGCGACGTGCCGTGCAAATGCCACGGTCTGTGATTGATGGGAAACGGCGTTACAAGCTGTTGGTGATCCGCGCTACCTATCGCCAGCTGTGGTCAACAACGATCCCCGATTTCTTGAAGGTTTATCCCAAAGCATTGGGCGAATGGTCTGGCGGTCGCGGTGGTCCGGTTAACTTTGTGATGCATTTTGACGATGCGCACGGCGATATCGAGTTCGTGGTCGAGTTTATGGCCTTTGGTGATGACATTATCGCGGCGATGCGCGGATATCAGGCTACCGATATCTGGCTGCACGAAATGGATACCAACCCAAAAGATGTGCTGTTGAACGGCATTACCCGTATCAAGAGGCATCCGGATCAGGAGCATTTCACCGGATATCCGGCCGAGTACCGGGATTATGGTCAGCTCGTCGGCGATTTTAACGCTCCGGATGAGGAAAACTGGTGTTTCGAGTTTTTCTATGATGACGAAAAGCGCAAGGCGGCAATAACGGAGATGAACCGTGCGCTGCCCAAGGGTGCCAATCCGATCAATATCGCGTTCCATCGCCAGCCGGGGTTTGGCGAAACGAGCTGCGAAAATCTGATCAATCTGCCTGCAACCTATTACCAAACCCAGATCGCGACCATGAAGCTGGCCGGTCGCGGCGATATGGTTGATCGGCTCGTTTACAACAAAACGGTTTTCCTGAAGGTCGGGGAACCCGTGTTTTCACGCGAGTTCAACCGGCGTGTTCACGTGTCGGAAACGACCATCCAGCCAAACCCGTCGATCGGTTTGCGAATTGGGCTGGATCAGGGTTTTTTGGGGGCCGCGGTGATTGGTCAGTATCTCGGGAATGGCCAGTGGGTGATTTTGGCCACGATGATGTTTCCCAAAGAGCGTTTGCTGGCAAAGGTGTTTGGTGAGCGGTTACGGGATTTTCTCGATGACCGCTTCCCAGGCATGCAAGTTGAAGGCGCGTGGGGCGACATGGCTGGCGAGCATGGTGCCAGTCAAGCGGCGGATGAAAACGCCACATGGAATATGCTGGTTGGCAAAACCGCCGGATTTATCGTCAAGCCACAACGTATTGGATCGAACAGAATTCAACCGCGGCTGGAGGCCGTGCGGGCGACATTGGAGAATTTGCATAGCGGCGAACCTTGTCTGCTGATCGATCCGGACTGCAGGCCACTGATTGCCGGCTTTGAGGCCCGCTACGTCTGGACTGACGAAATCAATCAATCAGGTGACAAGCGCAAAGTGCCCGACAAAACGAAGGTCGAGGCAAACGTGATGGATGGACTGCAATACCTGCTGCTTTCCGAAGTAAAGCAGGACGGTTCCAGCCCGGTAAGTTTCGGGCGGTCTGCGCCGTCCCGAATGATTGGACACAACGGTGGGCCTGCGATTTCGCGCGGCCTAAAGACCGGATTTGATGTCCTGAACCCCTACGGAAGGTAGATCGATGACCAAAGAAACTGATGAAGCCAAAGATGAGGCTGAAAAAAAAGCTGCTGCCGCTGCAAAGAAAAAAGCTGCTGCCGCTGCAAAAAAGAAGGCAGTTAAGTCGCCAAAGGATTTGCTGACGGTTGCAAAATACATCGACGCGAATGTTGACGGTGATCTTATGGCCCTTATCGAGAGACTGAAGAAAAACCAAAAGGCGAAATTCAGCGACAAGCCGCCAGTGCATAGCGTGCAGATCTACGGGATCAAAGCGACCGGGGCTTCGGGGTTCAGACTTGCGCTGAAAAACTGGTCCAATGCCGCCCGCCGTATCGCAAAGCAGGGGTAACCAATGGCCCGCGCCGAAATCGAGGTTCGCAGTTTTGACGACGATCTTGCGCTTCAGGTGATGCGCAACCTTGACGTCAACGATGCGCTTGAAGTGCATATGATGCGGGGTCGCGCCACCTCGCCGTTGGCCCTTTGGGCTGACTGGCGGGCGGTTAACGCCTTTCGTGCGGCTTCGATTGTTGCGGTTGCACGGCGTAGAAATCGCTGGGTGCCGTTTGTGGTGCTAGGTGTTGCTGCGACTGGCGTTCCCCACATCGGCCAAGGTGCAATGCTGGCCTGTAACCACGTGGAATTTCACGATGAGCTGGTGCGGTTCCTGCTGACAGTACGACAGGAGCTGCCGGGCTTTGCACTAAATCACAAACTGAACAGGATCGAAGCGCGATGCTGGGCAGACCACCCGAGCGCGGCGAACCTGCTGGAAGCCATAGGCTTCAAGCATGAAGGCGATCTTGACGGATTTGGGGAGGGCGGCAATGTCCGCCTTCGCCAATTCGCCTGGATCAACCCAAATCCCATCACAGAACCAAACGAGTAGGAGAGTAGAATGTGCATTTTCAACAAAAAGCCCGAATTTTCCGCCCCGATCATTCCGGCGGGCAACAATATCAGCGCGCAGCGTCAGGGTGATTACGAAGCCCGGTTGCGTCGATCACGTGCCGGGGCCGCAGGTAACATCCTGACATCACCAGTCGGCATTCCTTCGGGTGCGTCCACTACCACATTGGGAGGCATCTGATATGAAACACGAGACCATCTTGATCGAAGAGGATCCGCGCGCGGACGAGGCGATCGCGCGTTGGGATGAGCTTAAACGGGATCGTGCGCACTTCGAGAGTGATTGGGAGGAAATGTCGCGACTTATTCGCCCGCAACGCGGGGGGTTCGTCTCGGCTGATCCCGGCGCTGCGCGCAATGAAAAGGCCCTAAGTTCAGCGCCCATGATTGCACAGTCCAATTTTGCATCCGGACTTTATGGAACGATGACCAACCCGGCCAACCGCTGGATGTCGGTTGCGGTATCTGATCCGGAGCTGGCGGAGTTTCATTCGGTGAAACTTTGGCAGAATATTGTGAGCGACCGGATACTGGCGAGCTTCAGGCCGTCTATTTCCTCGTTCTACTCCAGCGCTATCCAGATGTTCGGGGATTTGTCAACGTTTGGCAATGGCGCGCAATATGACGAGGTTCGGGATGGGGAGGGCAAGATACTCGATGTCACTTTGTCGCTGGCTGAAGTTGTATACGATATCGACGCTTTCGGGCGCGTTGTCGAAGTTGTCCGAAAATTCAAAATCACGGCCCGTGCAGCTGTAGATATGTTTGGCCTCGATAACCTGCCCAAGAAAGTTCAGGACATGGCGATCAAGGGGTCGCGCGACAAGCTGGATTTCTTTCACCATGTGCAAAAAAACATGGACTGGCAAAAAGGGCGTATCGGGCCGGGTGGTAAGCTGTGGGCCTCGCTTTATGTGTGTGCTGAAGGTCGCGCAGTGGTGCGCAACAGTGGCTATGACGAAATGCCGTTCCATGCGCCGCGGTGGGAAGTGGATACAGGGCAGATTTATGGTCGTGGCCCCGGATCAACGGCCCTGCCTTCAGCGCGTGTTGTCAATCGAATGGAAGAAACAAATCTGCGCGCAGCGATGAAAGCTGCCGATCCGACGCTGTTGGCGCCAGACCGCGAAGCAATGCCGATCGACGGCGTCGTGCGACCTGGCGAAGTGCTTTATGGCGGAGTGAATTTTCAAGGTCAAAAGATGATCCACTCGCTCGATAATTATGGCGGAACCGGTCTGACGATAGAGATGGCGGATCGGAAAATGGAAGATATTCGCGATGCATTCCATTGGTCGTTGATGAACCTGGCGGGGCGTACCGGCATTACCGATCTGGAAGCCCTTGATCGCCAAGAGGCAAATATGCGCCTGATGGCACCGCATATGGGCCGCGTCCAGGAGGAATATCTGGCCCCGAAAATCGCGCGCCGGTTTAACCTTTTGTGGCGGGCCGGCCAACTGCCACCACCACCACCTGAACTGAAAGAAGGTGTCGGGCTTGAGGCGCGTTACGAAAGTGCGGCCGCCCAAGCCCAGCGATCAGCTGAAGGCGCTTCAGTAATCCGGTTGGTAAATGATCTAGCGCCTCTTGCGCAGATCAAACCACGCCTGATGGATCGCCTTAGTGCTGATGACCTTGTCGAAACCCTGCACGAGGCGCGCGGTGTTCCGAGCCGCGTTCTGCTGTCGCGCGAAGCTGCCGACAAAATCGGTGAGCAGCGTGCGCAACAAGAGCAAAACCAACAGGCGATGGAAATGGCGCAAGCTGGTGGCGGTGTGATGAAGGATATGGCGCAGGCCCAGGCAGCAGGTGCGGTCGCGTGAGAGCTTTTGAACGCATAGGTCTAGCTTTCAGGCACGCCAAAGATCCCGCCAGCAGAAAAGCTGCGCGGCGTCGTGCAGCCCGCTGGGCTATGGCGCAGCAGCGGGATCCGGACCTTGCTGTCGATGTAATTCACATGGGGCGTGTGCTTGCACTTGCCCCGGTAGATACGGTTGGCCGTTTGGCCGCCAACGATATCCAGCTGGCCTACGAGCAGGGCCGGCGAGATTTGGCCATCGATCTGTTGGCCATGATGTCAATTAACCAGGCAGAGTTTCTGCAAATGATGGAGAGTGATGATGTTGATTAAGAATATGTGGTTGAAGGAAATCCTGCGCGCGCCAGACGGTGGCGGCGATGGCGGCGATGGCGGTGGTGATGGCGGCGACGATGCTGCAGCTGCAGCTGCTGCGGCGGCCGCGGCTGGCGGTGACGGTGGTGATGGTGGCGACGGCAAACAATGGTGGGACGGTGATGCATTCAAGCAGGAAGACCGTGATTTCCTGACCAAGAAAGGCCTGACGATCGAGGATCGCGACGAAGTTTTCCAAAAAACCCTGAAGGGATGGCAGGGGGCTGAACGCCGTCTTGGCAAGCCTGCGGAAAGCATGATGGATCGCCCGGCTGAAGGGCAGACATCTGCCGAGTTCATGCGCGCCAATGCCGAGATGTTCGGGCTTCCAGAGGCGGCGGATGGGTACGAGATCGAAAAACCTGAAATGCCGGAAGGCGTGGAGTGGGACAGCGAGTTCGAAAGCGCTGCGCGCGAAATCGCATTTGAGGAGGGGGTTTCACCAGCTGCATTGAACCGCTTTACAAAAGCTTACGCGGACAAAGTCGGCGGTTTGATGACATCGGCCGACAACGATCTGCAGGCATCAAATAAAGAAATGATGTCCTCGCTGGAAACTGACTGGGGTCAGCAGACGGGTGCGAAAATTGCAATGGCGCAACGGGCCGCGCAGGCGATTGGTGAAAAGGCCGGCCTTGATACTGAAGGTTTGCAGTCGCTTTCCATGGCGATGAAACCCAAAATCGGGGACGCAGGCATCATCAAGATGTTTGCGGCGATCGGCGATATGATGGGGGAAGATACGCTGATCGCAAACGCTGGCAGCACAAATCTGGGCAGCACACCGGCTGAAGCCCGGGCCGAGTTGGCAGCCATGAACGCGCCGGATGGTGCTTTTGGCAAGGCGTCGGCAACTGGCAACAAGGCCGAGATGGCGCGACTGAAACCCCAGCGCGACGCACTTTACAAAATTGCAGCCGGCGCCTGATCGCCGGTTGTTAGAAATCTAAATTTTGAACTTAGGAGAGAATTATGAGTGATAGTCCAAGCCCAACACTGAAGGACTTTAATCCGAGCGGATCCGGTGTCGTTGCTGAAATCAAACAGCGCACCGATGATCTTATGGCGTTTATTGAAGAAAACGTCCCTTCCAACCGGCATCGTTCCATTGCCCTGACAAATTATGAGCAGGCTGCAATGTGGGGCGTCAAAGCCAATTTCGTAGGAGATTGAGACCATGGAACCAATGTTGAATTTTGGCCAAGCGTTAGAACACTTGAAGAGTGGCCGGCGTGTTGCGCGCACCGGATGGAATGGCAAAGGTATGTGGCTTGACCTTCAGGTGCCAGATGAGAATAGCAAGATGACACTGCCGTATATCTATATGAAAACGGCAGACAATCAGCTCGTGCCATGGTTAGCCAGCCAAACAGATATGCTTGCTGATGACTGGGGTGTTATCGAGTTGGTTTAACCCCAAAGCACGCACCAAACCTAGTAAGGCCTCACATCACCTTGTGGGGCCTTTATCTTTTTTCTTGACAAATTGTCATTTTCGGAGTCGGGTGGGCGTACCGGGGATCGCTGCGCAAGCTCGCGTCCGGGTGGCCGCAGGAAGTAGACTGCCGAGTAGATCGCGTAACGGTCAGAGCGGGTCCGGAGCATAGCAGCCGGGTATCCCCTTCGAAAAACTCAATTCAACTTTGTTTTTCAGGAGGGGCCAATGTCCTTTGACCAGCGCGTAGAAGCGCACCAACGCCTAATGTATGGCGATAATTTCATGCTCGCGACCCAGCAACTGGGTTCCAAACT
>JALSJL010000327.1 GCA_026989405.1 Marinosulfonomonas sp.
GTTGGAGTACCCGGCATAGTAGCCGACGAAGACGTTATAATTGTTTGACAGATCATCATTGACCCCCGCCCCTTCGCCAACGAAAACCGACCGACCAGTACCATAGACCGGGATTTTCCCGGACACGCCAAGCAGGGACAGGTGCCCCGTATCCTTGTTGATCACCAGCCCATCATACCATACCACGCCATCCTGGCTGACCTTGAAGTGGAAATCATCGTCCCCGGTCAGGCCGATCTCGGCCCGCCCCGACCAGCCGGTCTGAAACAGGAAACTGGCCGTGTCGACGGTCGCGTTCTTGTTCAGCTTGACCTGAATGTCAGTGCCTTCATTGTTGAACAACACTGCCGGGGAATTGACGCTCAGCCGGTTGGTGGTATCAGCCGTGGTATTCACGCCCAGCATTGGAATGTTCTGAAATGTTTCAGCCGGGGCGGTTTCGATCCAGGCGCTGCCATCAAAGCTCCACAGCCCGTCCAAGTCGCTGACCCAGGCGGTCCAGCCTTCGCTAGGTGCGTAAAATGCCCAGACATTTTCCTGCCAGATCGCCAGCGCGCCGTCCTGTCCGGCCCAGGGGCCGGTGGCACCATTGGGCACGATATAGCTCTCTCCATCAATCGGCACGCCCGGCGGGGTGGTTTGATCCTTGCTGGTCACCGACAATTGCACCAACCCGTCCAGCTTCACCAGCGCCTCGTTATGCGTTACATGTTTTTGCGCCTGCGAGGGCTGGATGAACGGGAGTTGCAGCTTGGCGGAAAAATCGGACATGAAGGGTCTCCTCGGTTGGCGTGCGACAGAGCAGGAAGGTAGCTAAGAAAAGGTAAAGAACAGCCTAAACCATCGTTCGCCACTATCCGCTAGCCGACCAGCAGGGTGCGCATCAGCGAGGGCGCTATGTTGCCGGCCCCTGTCATGTGATGCTCACCGTCGCACCCGTCGCCGTGCCCAAGCGTGCCAATCCGGAACACACAGAAGGTGACGCTGGCCAGCGGCGAGGTGCCGAAATCGGCGGCCTGATCGGCGGCCGGGCAGGTCACCGATGTGGTGGCGCGGGTGAGCGTACGCCTGACCATGGCGCCGTCGAGGATATCGACCTCCCAGGCCTCAGAGGTCTCGGACACCAGCGCGCTGTCGACCGCACTGGCTCTCATACATCGCGATGCGATGCACTGCCGTCCGTCATTTCCGCTGAAAACGACGTTGCTCACAACACGCTCCCGTCATTGGCGCCGTCGTCGTGAACAGAGCGGAAGATGGTTTCATTGCCGGGAATGTCGGGGAAGCCCCGGAAATTGGCGATATTGGCAAACTTGTCTTGGCAGGTCATCGCCTGCTTGTCGCAGCCTGCGGTGATGTCGAAGCTGTGGCCCGCAGCGATTGACTGCACCGGCGCGTCCGGCAAGATGATCTCGTCGCTGCCCGAGCCCTTCCTGCAAGCAAGGTTCAGTTCCACCCCGCAGCGCGTGTCGCCAAGGGCCGCGTCGCATTGATACCGATATGCCAGTCCATGTTTTTCGGGGTGTAAACACCCCTATCGGCCAGCGGGTCGCCACCAGATAAAGAAACCCGCGCCGCATCCCTTGCTGGCAGGCGATTTGGCAGTGCCGAACCTGCCGAGAGGGGGGATGTAGATAATGTCGGTGCACCCGCTGACCGGCACCAAGCGCATCAGCCGCATCAAACGCTGCATCCGATGCTGCCCGCACTTGTTGCCTTGTCGCTACATGTGCCGCGCCATCCATTGAGCGACAGGGTATTGCGCAGAAATGCCCGAGAGGGAGGCGCGCCGTACCACGGCGTGTTCAGGAACCGCTTGTCCCTTCGCGGGCATGTAAACATGCCCTGCCAAGCGGTAGATAGTTGCCACAAACCGCCAATTTTCGCCACTTTTCCCCTTCGGTTGAAAATACCGTTTCGAGTGTGCCAGCCCCTCTCGATGATGCACGCATCACTTGCCCGGAACAGATTGCGTGCCTGATTTCTTCGCAAGCTCCGCCACCGTCATTTCCTCGCGGATCGCCTCAAACGCAACCTTGGCTTTTAATTCGGGAGATTGCTCTTTTCATTTGGTCATTGTGCACCGTCTTTCTCGTCAGGCGATCCTTCTTGACAACT
>JALSJL010000328.1 GCA_026989405.1 Marinosulfonomonas sp.
CTTTTGTCTGGCCCGGCCAGCGCTGCGCTGTATTTCGCCGCGAACCGGCTGGCGCTCATGATGGATCTTGTCCTGACCAGCACCTATATGGTGCTCGGCCCGATGCTGTCGCAGGCCTGGTTTTCCGGCGACCCCCACCGCGCCGAGAAACTGCTTCACCGCGCGACCTTGCGGACCGCCCTGCCAGCGGCCATCCTGGCGTTCGCACTGATAGCCGGGGCACCGTTGCTGCTGCGCCTTTTCGGAGACAGCTACAGCCAGGCCGGCAACACGCTTCGCTTGCTGGCCATTGCCGGGTTGATCAATGCAGCATTGGGTCCGGCCGCCATCGCGCTCAATATGTGCGGCGAGCACCGGGCCGCCATGCGCGCAAGCCTCCTGGCGCTGACAAGCAGCACCGCGTTCCTGTTCATCGGTGTCGCCCTCGGGGGCCCAGAGGGCGCCGCACTAGGTGTTGTCTTCGCAACGATCGTTCGCAAGGCATTGTATTGGGAGGCGTGCCGCACCCGCCTTGGACTACGCACCGACCTGATCTCGGCCCTGCGCCGACAGGCGGGCACGACGGTGGCTAGACCATCATGACCACGGCCCGCTACGGCAACGCGCAATCGAGTGCCGCAACACTCATTCTGGGTCTGTTCGCCTTGCGCTGGATTGCCGGAATTGCTGAAAACTTCGGCGTGCCGGCGTTTTCACAGGTTGCGGCCCTGTTGATGCTCGGCGGCGTGATGGTTCTGTTTCTGGCGCGAATGCGCATCAACGCACAAGCCAGCCTGCTTGTTGCCGGTCTTGCGGCATGGATATTCAGCGGCAGCCTGGCGTTGGTCGCCAACCCGGGAATTGACCTGAGACCGACAGTTGCCCTGCTCAGCCTGCTTGCGCTCTACGCCGGATTTGCCAATGCCAGCCTGACCCATCTGCGGGGCCCCCGGACCAGGAAGGCGCAATACCGGTTGCTGGCCGCCTTTCTCGTCGTCGGTTTTTTTCTGTCGGTTTACCAGCTGATGACCGGGACAGGCTTCGTCGAGCATGGCCGGGCGACCATTCAGCGCGCCTTTGGCAGCGACGTTCACCCGGTTTCTTTCGCGATTCAGGTCCTGGCCGCCATGGTCACGCTGGAAATCTTGCGCCTGCGGCTGAGGATGCCCGCGGGCAGGCTTCATCTGCTGACGCTTGCAGCCGGCCTGGTCGCGCTCTACCTGACATACGCCAGAACCGCATGGGTCATGGCGCTGATCGTTCTTGCCGGGGCCCTTCTGTTTCGCGGATCGCCCGCCCGGCGCGCCCTGACCGGGCTGTCGGCCATTGCCGCGGGCGTGATGTTCCTGACCTTCAGCGACCGGTTCTCCGATCTTGCGAGCCTGCCGACGTTCCTTGCGAACTTCTCGGCGCAGGACGCGGTGTTTGACTGGCGCTTTGTCGACAACTCGATTTCCTGGCGCATCGTCAACTGGAACCTTGGCTTCACGCAGGGGCTGGAACGGCCGCTGTTCGGGTTCGGGCCGGGGCAGTCTGCCAATTCCAGCTATTTTTCGCTGGAAATGCACAACATTCTGCTCGAGGCCTTTTTTGAGGGTGGCGTGGTCGGGCTGTGCGCGTTGCTGCTGACGCTGGCGGGATTTGTCCGGCTCCACAGGTCGCTTCCCAGGACCTCGCCGGAGGACGGGCACATTCGGGTTCTTGCCAACGGGTTCGGGCTGGCGCTGTTGATGGCCGTGATGTTCTCGACGAGTTTTGTCGATCAACTCATGTCATTTCTGATCTATATCCTGCTTCTCACGGCCGCCGCCGCGCCCACATCCGACCAGGAGCGATAACAGGACCGGCCCGGGAATTCGGCAACCGCAACCAGATTTTACCAATTGGCAAAACACTTTGACCGATTGGTAAAAACTTGCTATTCGCCCAGCCTCGTGCCACCATTTCGCCCTCACGCCCGGAGGCCTCCTTGCAACGCCAGAAAGACAAAACAGTGACCGAACATCTGCCGCTGGTGCAAGAACCGCGCAACCCCGGCATGGCGCTGGACATGGACTGGATCGCCTCGGTTCAGGCCAATACATCGGCCATCGAACGCCGCGCCGCCACGCTGCCCGGACGCCGCTCGGTCAAG
>JALSJL010000329.1 GCA_026989405.1 Marinosulfonomonas sp.
ATCGACCCGGTGGCCTTCGTCGATGACAACACCGCGCTGCAGGGCGTGCTGATCGCGGGGCTGCCGGTCTATACACCCGCCCGCATTGCCCGCATCGTACAGGAAAACAATATCAGCCGGGTGCTTTTGGCGATCCCCTCGCTCAGCCAGCCGAAACAGGCGCAGATTGCCCGACGGCTGCAAAATATGGGGCTGGAGGTGCAAAGCCTGCCGTCTTTCGCACAGTTGATCGGTGAAGAGCCGCTTCTGGAAAAACTGACGCCGGTAAAACCCGCGCATTTCCTGGGCCGGGCGCAGGCGGTCACCTCGCTTGGCGGTGATTGTGCCTGCTATGCCGGTCGGGTGGTGTTGATTTCGGGGGCAGGGGGCTCGATCGGGTCGGAACTGGCGCGTCAGGTGTTGGCCTGCCGGCCTGCGAAACTGCTGCTTTATGAACTCAATGAGCTGGCGCTTTACAATATCGAGATGGAACTGCACCCGCTGGCCGAGGACGGCAAGGTTACTCTGGTGCCGGTTCTGGGCTCGGTGACCGATCCGCGCCAGGTGCATCAGGTTCTGACCGGGCATGGAGTGCAGGTGGTGATCCATGCTGCCGCCTATAAGCACGTGCCGCTGGTCGAGGCGAACCCGATCTCGGGGCTGGCCAATAACGTGCTCGGCACCCAGACCTTGGCGCGCGAGGCCGAGGCTGCGGGCGTTGAACGCTTCATCCTGGTGTCATCGGACAAGGCGGTACGGCCGACCTCGGTGATGGGGGCATCAAAGCGGTTTGCCGAACTGGTGATTCAGGATCTGGCGGCGCGCGCCGGGGGCACCGTTTTCACCATGGTGCGTTTCGGTAATGTGCTCGGCTCTTCGGGTTCGGTGGTGCCGCTGTTCCAGGAACAGGTCAGCCGCGGCGGCCCGGTCACGGTGACCCACCCCGACATGATGCGCTATTTCATGACCGTGCGCGAGGCGGTGCATCTGGTGCTGCGCGCCGGGGCCATGGCACAGGGCGGTGAGGTCTTTGTGCTGGATATGGGTGAAGAAATGCCGATCCTGCAACTGGCCCGCCAGGTCATCGAAAGCGCGGGTTACAGTGTCTGTGACGAGGCCAATCCCGACGGTGATATTGCGATCGAGATCACCGAACTTCGCCCTGGTGAAAAGTTGCGCGAAGAACTGACGCTGAGCGGCGAACGCCTGACGACAGCACATCCCAAGATCTTTTGCGCCCGCGAGACCCATCTGTCGGAGATCGAGGTCGCCTCGGCCCTGCGCGGCCTGCGCGAAGCCATCGCCGCAGGCAGCCAGGACGCGGCGCTGGCCGTGATCGACCGCTGGATCGAAGGCCGTGACGCCACCACCACGCCCCACGATCTCGACCGCCGCGGGTGAAGATGTCGGTGGCGGTCGGCTCTGTCACCTGAATGACGCTTTTTTGCATTTTCACGGAGCCGTGGGCAGGGCCGCTTGATCCGCCCGAGACGGACGTGGTCTAAAGGCCGCAAATCAGGAGACACCCAAGCGTGCAGAGGGCAGCAAGACAGGGCAGGATGGTGTGGCGCTCTATCATGATGGGCGCGGCGGTTGTGTTGATGGCATTTTCCGACGCACCGGCCCGGGCCGATGATACGCTTTTGGGGTATCGCCCGGCCGCGCCGCGCACGACACTCAATTTCTATGGCTCCGCCGGGCTGCTCGACATGCCCTCGGCACAGGTCATGCCGGATGGCGAATTTTCCACCACGATCTCGTATTTCGGGGGCATCACCCGCAACACGCTGAGCTTTCAGATCACCCCGCGCCTGTCCGGCTCGTTTCGCTATGCCGCGACCGAAGGGCTGAACCTGGCCGGGTTCGAGACCTATTTCGACCGCAGTTTCGATCTGCGCTATCAGATCCTGCAACAGCGTGAGGGCGGTTGGTGGCCGTCGGTCGCCATCGGCTTGCAGGATTTTGTCGGCACCGGGATCTATGCTGGCGAATATGTCGTGGCCAGTCGCAGTTTTGGCGACCAACTGACCGTGACAGGTGGCATCGGGTGGGGTCGGCTTGGCAGCTACAATGCCTTCGCCTCACCGTTTTCCGACACGCGGCCGGCCTTTGTGCCCGGCAGCACCGGTGGG
>JALSJL010000330.1 GCA_026989405.1 Marinosulfonomonas sp.
TTTCGCCCGTTCGATACCCTGCTTGATCAGGACACGGCGCTTGCGCGTTTGCGCGAGGCGACAGACGGGGCCGACGATGGTGAGCTGTTCATTGAGCGCCGCCGCAGCGAAGTTCTGGTTTTCGATGACGGCCGGATCAAGACAGCCAGCTACGATGCCTCGGAAGGATTCGGGCTGCGCGCCGTGCGGGCCGAGACCGCAGGCTATGCCCATTCGACCGAAATCAGCGAACAGGCCCTGAAACGCGCCGTTGCGACCGCCCGCCTTGCCGTTGGCAGCGGCGGCGGCACGATCGCGGCGGGCCCGACGCCCACGAACCGCAGGCTGTATACCGACCAGGACCCGATTTCCGAGTCCGAGTTTTCCGTCAAGGTCGACCTTCTGCGCGAGATCGACGCATTCCTGCGCGAGCAGGACAATCGCGTCGTCCAGGTCTCGGCAACGGTTGCGGCCTCGATGCAAGAGGTCGAAATCCTGCGGCCCGAGGGCACATTGGTGCGCGATGCCCGCCCGATGACACGGCTGAACGTCTCGGTCATCGTCGAAGAAAACGGGCGTCGGGAATCGGGCAGCCACGGCTCGGGCGGGCGTTTCGGGCTGGGCGCATTGATCGACCCCGAGCATTGGAAGGCGTCCGCCAGGGAAGCCTTGCGTATTGCTCTGGTGAATTTGCGCGCCGTCCCCGCCCCGGCGGGGGTGATGGATGTGGTTCTGGGCTCGGGCTGGCCCGGCATCTTGTTGCACGAAGCCGTCGGGCATGGCCTGGAAGGCGATTTCAACCGCAAGAAAACATCGGTGTTTTCGGGGCTATTGGGACAGCGCGTAGCCGCCAGGGGCGTGACCATCGTCGATGACGGGACAATCCCGGACCGACGCGGGTCGATCTCTGTCGACGATGAGGGCACGCCGTCGCGGCGCAATGTCCTGATCGAAGACGGCATTCTGGTCGGGTTCATGCAGGACAGGCAGAATGCCCGCCTGATGGGCGTGGAGCCGACCGGCAACGGACGGCGCGAAAGCTATGCCCACACCCCGATGCCGCGCATGACAAACACCATGATGCTGGCCGGCACAGCGAACCGCGAAGACGTTGTGGCCGAGCTGAAGGACGGCATTTACGCTGTGGGGTTCGGCGGCGGGCAGGTCGACATCACCAACGGGAAGTTCGTGTTCTCCTGCACCGAGGCCTACCGGGTCAAGGACGGCAAGATCGGCGATCCGGTCAAGGGAGCAACCCTGATCGGCGATGGCGCGACCGCGATGAAACAGGTTCGCGCGATCGGCAACGACATGGCGATGGACCCCGGCATCGGCACCTGCGGCAAGTCCGGCCAGTCGGTTCCGGTTGGCGTGGGCCAGCCGACGCTGTTGATCGGCGGGCTGACGGTTGGCGGATCGGCGGCCTGAGGATGCCCCCGACAGCAAGCGAAACGGAGCCGGCTGGATTTCCACCCGCTGCCCGGACAGGTGCAGAGCCATGAACAGACGCCAGTTTTCCCAGCGCCTCGCAGCGCTGATTGCCACCCCGGCCCTGCCCGCAAGAACCGCTGTCGCCGCTACAGGGCCGGCTGCGGCCACCGGCGTCGTTGTACCCGCCGGCGCCTATGGCTGGGCTGAATACCTGATGAAACTGCATCAGACCTGCACGCCTGCGATGCTCAAGAGCATCTTGAATGTCAGCGATCATGCGGCCCGGTCCTTGCATGCCGAACTGGTGCGCCAGGGGGTCATAAGCCGGACCGGAGCCGTCTCACGCGGCCTGAAGCTGCGCCAGAAAAGGCGCGAAAAGGCGGTGCCGGATTCCGGGTCAAATGGTCTGGACGTCGTGATCGGGCCGGCGACAACCGCAGATATTCCAGCATTGGTTCCGATCTGGCATCAGGGCTGGCACGATGCCCATTCCGCCCACGTTCCCGATGAGCTTTGCGCGCAGCGGACGCCGGAGAGCTTTCGCGCCCGGCTGGAAAAAAATCTGGGATACACGCGCGTTGCCAGGGTCGATGGCACAGTGGCCGGATTTCATATGCTCCGGGCCGACGAGTTGTTCCAGTTCTATGTCGAACGCGACCATCGCGGCCGTGGTGTGGCCGCCAAATTGATGGCAGATGCAGAACTTCGCCTGCAAGAACAGGGCGTCTCAGACGCGTTTTTGCACGTTGTGCCCGAAAACCGGCGCGCCGTCGCCTTCTACAATCGGCTCGGCTGGGTGGGCGACGAAATTGAACCGGCCTTGCTGGAAACGCTCGACCAGCCATATGAACTGGCCTGCCTTGTTCTGCGCAAGAACCTGACGCCCGACACAAATTGAGTCCTGTTCACCGGCTATTAACCAATGCCGACGCAAAGTGATTCCAGCAAGAGACGGAATCAACCATGGCCAAGGATCTAATCCCTTCCCCCACCCCCCTCACCCCACCCCACCACGAGGAAGATTGGTTTGATTGGCTCCGTCTCTTGCGATCACGTCGCGTAGGGCCCTCGACTTTTCACAGGTTGTTGGCAGAACACGGCTCGGCCAAGGCCGCGTTGCAAGAACTGCCGGCGATCGCCCGGGCGGCGGGTGTCAAGAACTACGAAATTTGCTCCGAAGAACAGGTTCGCGCCGAACTGCGCGCCGGAAAACTGGCTGGTGCCAGGCTGTTGTTCATCGGAAACCGGGACTACCCGGACATCCTGGCAAGCCTTCCCGATGCGCCGCCAATCCTGTGGACCCTGGGCGACACCGCCCTTCTCAGGCGCCCCTTGCTGGCCCTGGTTGGCGCGAGAAACGCATCCAGCCTGGGCACGCGCATGGCCCGAAAGCTGGCCAAAGACCTGAGTGCGGCGGGCATTGCCATCGTTTCCGGCCTTGCAAGAGGCATTGATACCGCTGCCCACATGGGCGCGCTGGATGGCGGAACGGTCGCCGTCATGGCTGGCGGTGTCGACGTGATCTATCCGGCCGAAAACGCGACACTCGCACAGGAAATTGCCGAAAAGGGCTTGCGAATTTCCGAGCAACCAATGGGATTGCGGCCGATTGCCCGCCATTTCCCGCAAAGAAACCGAATCGTGTCGGGGCTTTGCCGTGGCGTGGTTGTCATTGAGGCCGCCGCGCGGTCCGGCAGCCTGATCACCGCGCGGGCAGCTCTTGATCAAGGGCGGGAAGTCCTGGCAGTGCCCGGCCACCCCTTTGACGGCCGGGCCACGGGCTGCAACCACCTGATACGCGATGGCGCAACGCTGGTGCGCGGATCAGATGACGTGATAGAAGCGCTTGGACACAGGCCGACACCCAACCAGGAACTGCCCCCTGCCGAAGAGCTGGCCCTCACCCATGAGCCATCGACCGCACGGACGCCGGCAGAACCCGATGTGGCAAAAATGCCATCGAACAGACGCGCCACATCCGATCTGCGGGTGGCTGCAAACCTGCACCGGGACATCCTGAACCGGCTCAGCCCAAGCCCGATCAGCGAAGACCAGTTGATCCGAGACCTCAATGTCAGATCACCGGAACTGGCCCCGGCACTCTTGAACCTGGAGCTCGAGGGCAAGATCACCCGACAGCCCGGCGGGATGCTGAGCAAAGCCGTTTGAATGGTCCGACGGTTTCCGGCTGACAATGCGGGGGCCATGGCGGACATGTTTGGCATCGGGCACAATCGACAACAACAGTGCACCGGCAGTATCAAACCCATTCTGCCCGCGCTAATACCGAGCCGCGGGCAGATGGTAATTTGCATCCATTGACAAGCGCCCCATATCCCCCACATCTTCGCGCGCCATCAGGCCGTCTGTTGAGTCGAAAGGAATTGCATGCCCGTCGTCGTTGTCGAATCACCGGCCAAAGCCAAGACAATCAACAAGTATCTTGGGGATGACTACACTGTTCTGGCGTCCTACGGGCATGTTCGCGACCTTCCGCCCAAGGACGGGTCGGTGGACCCCGAGCATGATTTTGAAATGAAGTGGGAGATCGGCCCCGACAGCCGCAAACATGTGAAAGCCATTGCAGACGCGTTGAAAAACGACAATGAGCTTATTCTCGCGACCGACCCCGATCGTGAGGGCGAAGCGATCAGCTGGCATCTTGAGGAAGCGCTGAAAAACCGCAAGGCAATCAAGAAAGACACGCCTGTCAGCCGTGTGGTGTTCAATGCCATAACCAAATCTGCGGTGACCAGGGCCATGGAGGAACCCCGGCAAGTCGACACAGCCCTGGTCGAAGCCTATCTGGCCCGCCGGGCGCTGGACTATCTGGTCGGCTTCACGCTGTCGCCAGTTCTGTGGCGCAAATTGCCTGGTGCCAAATCGGCCGGGCGCGTGCAATCGGTCTGCCTTCGCCTGATCGTGGAACGCGAAATGGAAATCGAGGCTTTTCGCCCGCGCGAATACTGGACTGTAAAGGCTGTCCTGCAAACGCCGCGCGGTCAAACCTTCGAAGCCCGGCTGGTCAATTATGCCGGCAAGAAGCTCGAAAAGTTCGATATTGAGAACCAGACCAAGGCAGAACTGGCCGCGCAGGCAATATCCAGCCGCGACCTGGCTGTCACTTCGGTCGAGGCCAAACCCGCCACCCGAAACCCATCGGCGCCATTCATGACTTCGACACTGCAGCAGGAAGCCAGTCGCAAGTTCGGGTTTGGTGCCCGCCAGACAATGAGCACGGCGCAACGCCTTTATGAGGCGGGCTATATCACCTACATGCGAACCGACGGCATCGACATGGCCCCAGAGGCGGTGATGGCCGCCCGCGATGCGATCAAGGACCGGTGGGGCGACGCCTATGTGCCGAAATCCCCGCGCATGTACAAAAACAAGGCCAAGAATGCGCAGGAAGCGCATGAATGTATCCGCCCCACGGACTTGGCCCGCGACGCGTCAAAACTGAAAGTGATGGATGCCGACCAACGAAAACTCTACGATCTGATCTGGAAGCGCACCATCGCAAGCCAGATGGCGGCGGCACGGATGGAACGAACGACTGTCGATATCGCCAGCCAGGATGGTCAGGTCGGCCTGCGCGCAACCGGGCAGGTCATGTTGTTTGATGGTTTCATGCGGGTCTATGAAGAAGGCCGCGATGACGTGGTCGTGGATGAAGACGACAAGCGCCTGCCACAGATTGCCGAAGGCGAACCTGTTGAAAAGAAGGACATTGTTCCAGAGCAGCACTTCACCCAACCGCCACCGCGCTTCACCGAAGCCACGCTGGTGAAGCGGATGGAAGAACTGGGGATCGGACGTCCTTCAACCTATGCCAGCGTGATCACCACGATCCAGGACCGGGGCTATGTCCTCAAGGACAAGAACCGGCTGGTTCCCGAGGACAAGGGCCGCTTGGTGACGGCTTTTCTGACCAACTATTTCCGCAAGTATGTCGGCTATAATTTCACCGCCGATCTGGAAGATCAGCTTGACGACATCTCGGCGGGAAATCGCGAATACAAGGACGTCCTGAGCGCTTTCTGGCGGGATTTTTCGGCAGCCGTGGCCGAAACTTCCGACCTTCGAATCCGCGAAGTGCTTGACAAGATTGAAGAAGTTCTTGAACCGCATATTTTCCCGCCAACCGAAGACGGCTCGGACCCACGCCTGTGCAAGAAATGCGGCAGCGGTCGGCTGGGCCTGAAGACGTCACGGGCGGGCGGTGCCTTCATCGGATGCTCGAACTACCCGGAATGTCGCTATACGCGCCCGCTTGGCGCCCCGAACGGTTCGGAAGGCGACAATGAGCTGGATGGCAAGGTTCTTGGCGTCGACAATGGCGACGAAATTACCCTGCGCATCGGGCGTTTCGGCCCCTATGTGCAGCGTGGAGAGCCGACCGAAGAACAACCCAAGCCGCCCCGCGCCAGCCTGCCCAAGGGGTGGGCACCCGAGGATATCGACCTTGAAAAGGCGCTCATGCTTCTGTCGCTGCCGCGCGAAATCGGGCCGCATCCGGAAGACGGAGAAATGATCGAAGCCGGTATCGGGCGCTATGGACCGTTCGTGAAACACGGGCGGCTCTATGCGAACCTGCAGGACGTCGACGAGGTTTTTACCATCGGAATGAATCGGGCCGTCGAGGTCCTGGCCGAAAAGCTGGCCACACGCGGCGGCGGGCGGGCGGCGGCCAAGCCATTGAAAGAACTGGGTGAACACCCGGAAGAAGGCGGGCCCGTCAATGTCATGGATGGGCGTTATGGCCCATATGTGAAATGGCAAAAGGTCAATGCCACCTTGCCCAAGGATGTCGATCCGGGCGATGTTACAATGGAAATGGCCGTGCAACTGATCGCCGAAAAAGCCGCCAAGAAGGGTGGGCGGCGCAAAACGGCAGCCAAGAAGCCGCGCAAGACAGCCAAACCGAAGGCCAAGGGGAAAACCAAGGCCAAAGCCGCGACCAAATCCGCGGCGAAATAGCGTTTCAGGCCTGCACGGTTTCGAAACCGGGAGATCGCACACGAGCCCCCGCGCCCCGGACAGGGCGCGCCGCCCGCCGGGCCGAACAAACGCGCTGCATGCAATTGACTCTTTCGTGCGCCCCGGACACAACCCGTAGCAGGTTCAACAACGTCCCGGGGCGGCCCATGAAAAAGATATATCCCTCAGCCGAAGAAGCGCTCGAAGGCCTTTTGCATGACGGTATTTTCATTGCCGCAGGCGGGTTCGGGCTTTGCGGTATTCCAGAGCTGTTGCTGAATGCAATCAAGGAACATGGCGCCAAAGACCTTACGTTTGCATCCAACAATGCCGGAGTCGACGATTTCGGCATCGGAATTTTGCTGCAAACCCGACAGGTGAAGAAAATGATCTCGTCCTATGTGGGCGAAAACGCCGAATTCATGCGCCAGTATCTGAGCGGTGAACTGGAACTGGAGTTCAACCCGCAGGGCACGCTGGCCGAAAGGATGCGGGC
The DNA here is from genome assembly GCA_026989405.1 of Marinosulfonomonas sp. Classification (GTDB taxonomy): domain Bacteria; phylum Pseudomonadota; class Alphaproteobacteria; order Rhodobacterales; family Rhodobacteraceae; genus JAJRUE01. Next base: position 6,887 of record JALSJL010000330.1, read on the forward strand.
GGGTGGTGCCGGGATCCCGGGGTTTTACACCAGGACCGGGGTCGGAACCGTGATCGCCGAGGGCAAGGAGCACAAGGATTTCGACGGAGAAACCTACATCTTGGAACGTGCAATTGTCGCCGATCTTTCCATTGTGAAGGCCTGGAAGGCGGATGAAACAGGCAACCTGATCTTTCGCAAGACCGCCCGGAACTTCAACCCGCCGGCCGCCATGTGTGGACGCGTCTGTGTTGCCGAGGTCGAAGAAATCGTGCCCGCGGGATCACTGGACGGGGACGCCATCCACTTGCCTGGCATCTATGTGCACCGCCTCATTCAGGGCGAGCATGAAAAGCGCATCGAACAACGCACCGTGAGGGAGGGCTGAGCCATGCCGTGGGACAGAAACGAAATGGCCGCCCGCGCTGCGCGCGAACTGGAAGATGGCATGTATGTAAACCTTGGCATCGGCATTCCGACCCTGGTTTCCAACTACATTCCAGACGGCATCCACGTTACTTTGCAGTCGGAAAACGGCATGCTGGGCATGGGCCCCTTCCCCACTGAAGACGAGGTCGATCCCGACCTGATCAACGCCGGAAAACAGACGATCACGGAATTGCCGCACACTGCATATTTCGACAGCGCGATGAGTTTCGGCATGATCCGCGGCGGCAAGATCGCTATGGCAATCCTTGGCGCGATGGAGGTGTCGGAACACGGCGACCTCGCGAACTGGATGATCCCCGGCAAACTGGTCAAGGGCATGGGCGGTGCGATGGATCTTGTAGCCGGGGTTGGCCGTGTCGTGGTGGTCATGGATCACACCAACAAGCACGGGCAGTCGAAGATCCTCAGGCAGTGCTCACTTCCACTGACCGGCAAAGGGGTTGTTGACCGCATCATCACCAATCTCGGCGTGCTGGATGTGGTGCACAAGGGCCTGCATGTGGTTGAACTCGCGCCGGGCGTCAGCCGCGAAGACATCGAGGCCGCAACAGAGGCCGCGCTCGTGTGAATACATGCCGGGCGGCAGGCCTGCCGAATTCCGGCGGACCTGGTCGGAATTGAACTTGCCCGAGAATACTGTTCCGATTTCGGAAACGGCATCATATTATCGCCCAATTCGGTCGCTAGCAGGCCCCCAATGAGCATGAGCAGAACACATCCAGACCCATCACAAGCGCCTGGCGCCGACATGAAGCGGGGCCGCGACAGGCTTGTGATGGCCGTTATCCTGCTGGCTCTGGCCGCGGGGTTGCTTGGGCTGGCCCTCGCGACCGGATGGCGGGAAACGCTGGAACAGCTTCGGCGTGTTGGCTGGCAACAGATTTCCATCCTGTTGCTGCTTTCCCTGGTCAACTACCTGTTTCGGGGTGTGCGCTGGCATATCTTTGCACGGCGCCTCGGGATGAACACCGGGTTGATCCAGGACCTGAGGCACTATCTTGGCGGGTTTGCGATGACAGTCACGCCGGGCCGTGTCGGCGAACTGATCCGCATGCGTTGGTTGCATCGGGAGACAGGCTGGACGTTTGCGCGAACCGCGCCGCTGGTTCTTGTGGATCGCGCCTCGGATCTGGCCGCGATGGCGGTCATTCTTGGAATTGGGGTCGGGTTTTCCGCGAGGGGCATCACCGGAGCGTTGCCCGTCACCTTTGCGGCCATCGTTGCGGCGCTGGTGGCGACACGTCCGAGCCTGCTGGCCGCCCTGGCAAATGCCGGATATCGAATCACCGGCAGGTGGCCCCGGCTGTTTGCCCGCGTGCGAAGCGCCGCCCGTTCCCTCGCGCAGTTTTCCGGGCCTGGCATTCTGGCGGTCGCTGCACTGATCGGCGCGGCTGGCTGGTTCGCCGAGGCCTATGCGTTCCATTTGCTGCTCGGCTGGCTTGGCACCGACATTTCATTGGCCACGGCGGCCGCGATATTCATCTTTGCCACGCTGGCCGGCGGCCTTACCGGCGCGCCGGGCGGTGTTGGCGGGGCCGAAGCGGCAATGGTTGCCCTTTTGGTCCTTGAAGGTGTACCGCTTGAAACCGGGCTGGCAGCCACGGTGATCATTCGCGCCACGACCCTGTGGTTTGCAATTCTTATCGGGCTTGCGGTTTTTCCGTTGGCCGAACGACATTCAAAGAAGGTTCGCGATGCGCTGGAAAAAAACTGAGTATTGGGGTTGGGGCCGCGCGTTGCGGGCCCGGGGCGAGGTGGCGCGCCCCGAAAGGGCGTCGGCCCTGACCACGCTTTCAGCCGAAAGCCCTGCCCCGGCCATCGGCAATCTGCGATCCTATGGTGATGCGGCCCTGAACGATGGCGGGCGCGCCATTGACATGACGCGCATGGATCGCGTGATCGGTTTTGACCCGGAGACCGGCATTGTTGAGGTCGAGTCCGGTGTGAACATCGGTGATCTGGGCATCTCGTTTGCGGCCAGGGGCTGGATCCCGCCCGTCATGCCGGGAACGGGGTTTGCGACAATCGGCGGCTGTATTGCCAATGATGTCCACGGAAAAAATCACCATGTCGTCGGCTCTTTCGGCCAGCATGTCGAAGAAATCACGCTGCTGCAAAATGGCCGCCGCAAGACCGTCAGCCCGCAACGCAATGCCGATCTTTTTCGGGCAACCGTCGGTGGATTGGGCCAGACCGGGCTGATCGCCAGCGCGAAGATCCGCATGATGCCCTGCAAGGGTGACATGATGGTCCTGACCGAACGGCGCATCGACGGCTGGGATGAATTCATTGCAGCCCTCGACAGCGCGCGTTCCGAATATACCGTCGGCTGGATCGACGCGACAGCCCGCGGCGCGGCGCTCGGGCGCGGCATTCTGGAAGAAGGCGAAATCACCTCGGGCATTTCCCCCAGCGGCGGCAGGGCCCGGGAAGTGCCGTTCAACGCTCCGAACTGGGCGCTTTCCGCCCCGGTCGTGCGGGCCTTCAATGCAGCCTATTTCAGGCGCGTGCCGGCAGGCGGACGCACAACTGTCAAACCGATCACGGCGCCGTTTTTCCCGCTCGACAAGATCCACAACTGGAACCGCCTCTACGGGAAACGCGGATTTCACCAGTTTCAATGCGTCGTTCCCATCGACCAGAGCGACCAGTTGAGGCGCATGCTTGAAAGAATTGCAAACTCGGGGCTGGCATCGCCGTTGGCCGTGCTCAAACGCATGGGCAACGGGCGCGCCGGCTACATGTCGTTCCCGATGGAAGGGTACACGCTTGCCGTCGACTTCCCGAACCGGGCCGCAGCCGTTTTGCTGATTGCAGAACTGGAGCAGATGACAGCGGACGCAGGCGGGCGCATCTACTTTGCAAAAGACGCGCTGGCCGGCCCTGACAATATGCGCGAAATGTATCCCGAACACGACAAATGGTTGCGCGCCGTTCAGAAAGCCGACCCGGATGGCAAACTGGCGACCGATCTGGTGCGACGCCTGAAACTGAGAGAAACATCATGAGCGAAACCTGGATCATACTCGGCGCGACATCATCGATGGCGCGCGCATTCGCGCGAAAGCTGGCAGACGACGGTGCCCGCCTGGTTCTGGCGGGGCGCGACATGGATGACATGAAGCGCACCGCGGCCGACTGCCGCGCCAAGGGTTCGCCGGTGGCCGAGGTCGTGCGCTTTGACGCCCGGCAGCCAGAGACGTTTGGCGCCGTCATTCGCCGGGCCGAACGCGAAGACGGCACGATCAACGCCGCCGTCTTCGTCGGAAGCATGCCCGACCAAAGCGCGATCGATGCCGACCCATCGCTGGTAGATGGGGTGATCACCGACAGCTTCGCGGGACCGGCGCGGTTCCTGCAGATGCTTGCCCCGATCATGGAAGCGCGGGGCAGCGGCACGGTGGTTGGCGTGGGGTCTGTCGCCGGCGACCGTGGGCGGATCGGGAACTATGTCTACGGCGCCGCCAAGGCCGGTTTTCACACCTATCTGTCCGGCCTGCGCAACCGCCTGACGCGCGCCGGCGGCCATGTCGTGACGGTCAAGCCCGGCTTTGTCGACACCGCCATGACCTGGGGCCTTGAGGGCATGTTTCTGGTCGCAACGCCCGAAAAGGTCGCCGACGATATCCTGAAAGCCGTCGCCAAGCGCAAAAACGTGATCTACACACCGTTTTTCTGGCGCTGGATCATGTTGATCATCCGCTCGGTCCCCGAATTCATTTTCAAGAAGCTGTCAGTCTGAGGCATCCGCCAAGCCGGGCGTCAGATGACCCCGGCGCGTTTCAGCCCGTCAAACTCTGCCGCGCTCAGGCCAAGCTCTCCGATGAACACGTCTTTGTTGGCGTCTCCCAGCGTCGGGCCAAGATGGCGCAATTTCCCGGGCGTTTCCGACAGGCGCGGCAATGGCGCAGGAAAGGGCAGGTTTCCGGCGCCTGCGACGGGCATGTCCTGCAGGGTTTCACGCGCCGCGTAGTGCGGGTCGGAAAGGATATCGGAAATATCGAGCACAGGCCCGCAAGGAACGCCGCCGCGCTCGCAGGCCAGAACCACATCTTCACGGTTTCGCGCGCCGACCCATTCCTGAACCGTGGCATCGACTTCCGGTTGGGCCGCCAACCGGGCCTCCAGGCGGCCGAAACGGCTGTCTTGCGCCAGTTCAGGCATCCCCATGACATTTGCAAGCCGGGCAAACATCCGGTCATTGGTGCAGGCGATGGCCAGCCATTTGCCATCAGCGCAGGAAAAATGCCCATGCGGGCAAGCGTTTACGGTGCCGATCCCCTGACGCGCGCGCACCTTGCCGGTCAGGGCGCGGGCCGGTGCCAGTTCATCCAGCGCGCGGAAAACCGACTCATACAGCGCCACGTCGACCACCTGCCCCTCACCCGTCTTGTCGCGCTGGCGCAGCGCCATGAGTATACCGACAACGCCGTAGAGCCCCGACATATAGTCGGCAAGCGAGGTTGAACCCGGCGTCAGCGGTGGCCCGTCGGGCATGCCCGTCAGGTGGCTGAGCCCGCCCACGGCATGCGCGATACGCGCAAAACCGGGACGGTCGCGGTAAGGGCCGGTCTGGCCGAAACCCGATACGCGCAGCAGAACCAGCGCCTTGTTGCGCGCTTTCAGAACGTCATAGCCCAGCCCCCACCGCTCCAGCGTTCCGGGGCGAAAGTTCTCACAAATGACATCCGCGCCCTCCGCCAGCCGGCGAAACAGTTCAGCCCCCTCTTCGCGTTTCAGGTCAAGCGTTACCGATCGTTTGTTGCGCGCCTCGTTCAGCCACAAGAGTGAGCCCTGGTTTTCCGGCGCGGGCGTTCCAAGCCGGCGCAGCGGATCGCCCCCATCCGGTTTTTCGATCTTGATGACATCGGCGCCGAATTCGCCCAGCAATGCCGCGCAGGTCGGACCGGCGATGTAGGTCGCGATGTCCAGCACCCGGATGCCTGACAGGGGCAGGTCGTGTTCTTCCATGCCAAAGTGCTAGCGCGCGCAGGCCGGATCAGCAAGCCGGCTCAGCGTGTCAGGGCGGCAAGCCATTCCTGCCAAAGCCCGGCCGCATAGAACATCAGCGACAGGGTAATCAGCAGCAGCCCGATGCCACGCTTGTCGCGCATCGCAAAGACGATCGGGTCATAGTCCTGCTTGCCGAAATATCCCAGACGCAGCATGCGCAGCAGCCACATGCCAATGGGAATGAGTGCAAGCCAGAGTATCCAACGTGTCGGATAGAGCTCGCGCGCCTGGTCGGACAAGGTATACAGGAAGAATATCACCAACGCCCCGACGGTGCCCAGAACGGCAACATTGCGCAGGTCCGAGCGATCTGCCCGCGCATAGCCGCGCCCCGGCAGCCGCTCGTCTGTTGTCGCCAGACTGAGCTCTGTCAGCCGCTTTACGCACCCCAGGGTGATGAAAACCGGAAAGATGAAGATCAGCATGTAGATCGAAACGTCGACCCGGCTTGCCGCAGCCCCTGCGACCACCCGCAATGTATAAAGCGTGGCAAGGGTTGCGATGTCGATCCAGCGCATCCGTTTCAGGCGCAGAGAATAGGCAAGCGACAACAGCATGTAGGTCACGACCACCAGCAGAAAGGCCGGCCCGAGCAAGACGCCAATGCCCAGTGCGACCAACGTCAGGATGACATAGGCAACCATCCCGACCCGGATCGGAACCCTTCCGCTGGCGAAGGGGCGCTTGTGTTTGGTGGCATGCAGCCTGTCGGCTTCGAGATCGAGCAGATCATTCACGATGTATATCGAGGATGCCGCCGCCGAAAACGCGACCATGCCCAGCAAGACCAGCCAGACGGTCTCGGCCCGAAAATCATGGGCGGCGAGCATGGGCAGGAACAGAAGGACGTTCTTGACCCACTGGTGCGGGCGCAGAGCTTTCAGAAGATCGCGAAAGGTCCATCCACCCGGATAGTGTGTCGTGTTCTTGCCCCGGTCGGCCAGTGCGCGCCCGATTGACGGATGCGCGCCAACCACCAGCGCGTTTTCGGCATGATCCCAGATAGCAAGATCGGTGCGCTCGTTCCCGGCATAGTCAAACCCCAACTCGCCATAGGCCGCAACCAGCGCCTGTGCCTTTCGCTTGCCCTTCAGGTTGGTCTTGCCATCCGACGCAAAGACCCGCCCCGACAAGCCATGGTCCGCTGCCAGTTGCGAAACGAGGCGCTCGTCTGAAGCCGAGGCCAGAACAACCTCTCGACCCGCGGCGCTGCATTCTTCTGCAAGGGCTTTCAGATCCTCGTTGACCGGCAGCAAATCGGTTCTGATCCAGGCAATCTCGGCAAGCTCTCTTTTCAGTTGCGGCGGGCGGGTAAACCCGCGCATGCAGGCCACAATCGTTTTCACGGGCGCGCGGCTCAGGCCGGCCCAGAAACACTCAAACAACATATCGGTGCGCAGGAAAGTCCCGTCGACATCAAGGACAAGCGGTTTGGTATCAGTCACTGCGCAAAGCCTCCTGAACGCCAAAGACGCAGCCATCCGAAATCAGCTCCGGTGGGGTGACGCACAGGCTTTTGGCCACGGTCCACGCAGACAGAACGCGCGGCACATAATTTCGGGTTTCGGGAAATGGCGGAACACCGCCGGCGGTTCGCACCGCATTCTCTCCGGCATTATACGCAGCCAGCACCATGATCGGATCTCCGTCGAATTCTTCCATCAGCCAGTCAAGGTAGGCCACACCGCCGCGAATGTTCTGAGCGCCGACAGAGGCCTCTGCCACGCCGAAACGCTCGGCGGTTGCCGGAATCAACTGCATCAGCCCTTGTGCGCCGGCCGGGCTGGTCGCGTCTTCACGACCGCCCGATTCGACCATGACAACAGCGAGCGCCAAGGCCGGCGATACCCGCGTTCCAACCGTGGATGCCAGCAGGTCGCGCCCATGTCTGGCCACGACCGCCTGCACGTCTTCCAGC
>JALSJL010000331.1 GCA_026989405.1 Marinosulfonomonas sp.
GTTTCCGGTAGCGGATCTGAGCCTGATTGGCGCCGATGACAGCGCGCATGCGCCGGAGGAGGCTTCTGCCCTGGCCGAGGCATTGGCGCGCGGGCGGGTGCGCGACATGGCCGCCGGGCGCACGCTTGTCGGTCCGCACCGCGCCGATCTGGCCGCGACCTACCGGGCCAAGAACATGGCGGCGCGCGATTGCTCGACCGGCGAGCAGAAGGCACTGCTGATTTCGCTGATCCTCGCCAATGCCAAGGCCTTGGCCGAGGATTTCGGTGCCCCACCGATCCTGTTGCTGGATGAGGTTGCTGCGCATCTGGACGCTGAGCGGCGTGCTGCACTGTATGAACGGATATGCAGCCTTGGCGCACAGGCGTTTCTGACCGGCACCGGCGCAGAGTTGTTCGAAGAACTGGGCCCGCGCGCCGCCCGCTTTCAGGTGCGCGAGCAGGGCGGTATTTCCCAGGTATTGCCAGACGGCTGACCCGCCTCTGAAACTTGCGCCATCGGCGTGACAAGGGTGACAAAAAAACGTATACCTTGCGGGTAAACAAGCAGGAAAGCAGGCATGGCCGAAAACGCACAAAATCAGGACGAATATGGCGCGCAATCCATCAAGGTTCTCAAGGGGTTGGAAGCTGTTCGCAAGCGCCCCGGCATGTATATCGGCGACACCGATGATGGTTCGGGTCTGCATCACATGGTCTATGAGGTCGTCGATAACGGCATCGATGAGGCGCTGGCCGGTCATGCGGATGCGGTGACAGTGATCATCCACGCCGATTCGAGCGTTTCGGTAAGCGATAATGGCCGCGGCATTCCGGTCGATATTCATGAGGAGGAAGGGGTTTCGGCCGCCGAGGTCATCATGACCCAGCTGCATGCTGGCGGCAAGTTCGACCAGAATTCCTACAAGGTGTCTGGCGGTCTGCATGGCGTGGGTGTGAGCGTGGTCAATGCCCTGTCGGAGTGGCTCGAGCTGCGCATCTGGCGCAACGGCAAGGAGCATGTGGCCCGCTTTGAGCATGGCGATACCGTCGAGGCGCTGAGGGTTGTTGGCGATGCTAATGGGCGTAAGGGCACCGAAGTGCGCTTCATGGCTTCGACCGAGACCTTTTCCGACCTGAATTACAGCTTCAAGACCCTGGAAAACCGCCTGCGCGAGCTGGCATTCCTGAATTCCGGTGTGCGGATCATCCTGGAAGATCGCCGCCCGGCGGAGCCTCTCAAAAGCGAGATGATTTACGAAGGTGGCGTGCGTGAATTCGTCAAGTATCTGGACCGGCACAAGACGCCGATGCTGTCCGAGCCGATCTTTTTCACCGGCGAGCGGGATGGTATCACCGTCGAGGTGGCGATGTGGTGGAATGACAGTTACCACGAGACGGTGCTGCCCTTTACCAACAACATCCCGCAACGTGATGGTGGCACGCATCTGGCTGGCTTTCGCGGTGCTTTGACCCGCGCCATCAATCTATATGCCAACTCCTCCGGGCTGGCAAAAAAGGAGAAGGTCAATTTTACCGGTGACGATGCACGCGAGGGCCTGACCAGCGTGCTGTCGGTCAAGGTGCCGGACCCGAAATTCAGTTCGCAAACCAAGGATAAACTGGTCAGCTCCGAAGTGCGCCCGGTGGTCGAGGGCTTGCTCAACGAGCGCCTGGGCGAATGGTTTGACGAGAATCCGCAAGATGCGCGGATGATCGTCGGCAAGATTCTCGAGGCGGCGCATGCGCGTGAAGCGGCGCGCAAGGCGCGTGAGATGACCCGCAAGAAAAGTGCGCTGGACGTTGCCAACCTGCCCGGCAAGCTGGCCGATTGCCAGGAAAAGGATCCGGCCAAGCGCGAGCTGTTCCTCGTCGAGGGGGATAGCGCTGGCGGCTCGGCCAAGCAGGGGCGCTCGCGGCACAATCAAGCGATCTTGCCGCTGCGTGGCAAAATTCTCAACGTGGAGCGCGCACGCTTTGACCGGATGCTGTCGAGCCAGGAAATTGGCACCCTGGTTACGGCTCTGGGTACGGGCATTGGCCGGGATGAGTTCGACATTTCCAAGCTGCGTTACCACAAGGTCATCATCATGAC
>JALSJL010000332.1 GCA_026989405.1 Marinosulfonomonas sp.
TGGAATGCGCTGACGGGCTGGATATCCGTTACGACCCGAAACTGCGCGACGCCGTGATCGCCGGCAGTGACAGCCAGGCACCCGATCTCTGGCCGCTGTTTGACGCCATGCAGGGGCTGCCGCTTGCGGTGATCCGCGGGGCCAATTCCGATCTGCTCGATCGCGAAACAGCCAAGGAAATGTGCAGCCGCCGGCCCGACATGCTGTTCGCCGAGGTTCCCGACCGGGGCCATGTGCCGTTTCTGGATGAACCTCAGGCCTTGTCGGCCATTCAGGCGTGGCTGAAAAAATGTCGTTGAACATTGACCTGATCGAGTCCGCCGCCCGCCGCCTTGCCGGCCATGTCAGGCATACCCCTCTGCTGTCTTCGCCCTTCATCGACGACCTCGTCGGCCGGCGCGTCCTGGTCAAGCCGGAATGCCTGCAACATACCGGCAGTTTCAAGTTCCGGGGCGCATGGGCCGCGATTTCGGCGCTTGCCCGCGGCAAACGACCCGAAGGGATCATTGCATATTCCAGCGGCAATCATGCCCAGGGGGTCGCGGCGGCCGCAGCAGCCCATGATTTGCCGGCAGTGATCGTGATGCCGGCAGATGCGCCGCTCACAAAGATTGAAAATACAAGGGCCCTCGGTGCCGAAGTCGTCCTTTATGACAGGGCGGTCGATGATCGCGACGAGATTGGCGCGCGCCTGGCGGCCGAGCGCGGGCTGCACCTGGTCAAACCTTTCGACGACGAAGATGTTATTTCGGGACAGGCGACCGTGGGGCTGGAAATTGCCCGGCAGGCAGATGAACTGGGTATCGGCAGGGCCGCAGTTCTGGTGCCCTGCGGCGGCGGCGGATTGACGGCCGGCATCGCATTGGCGCTTGGCGCCCGCGCGCCGGACATGGCCGTCCACCCGGTTGAACCGGAAGGGTTTGACGACATGGCGCGCTCGATGCGCTCGGGCAGGCGCGAAGCCAATCCACGCAACACGGGGTCGATCTGCGATGCGGTTCTTACACCGTCGCCCGGCACCCTGACGTTCCCGATCATCAAGGCTGTCTGCGGCGCAGGCCTGGTCGTCACCGATGCTGCTGCCATGGAGGCGATGCGCACAGCCTTCACGCGGCTCAAGATCATTGCCGAACCGGGTGGCGCCATCGCGCTGGCAGCCGCCCTGACTCAACACGCGCGGATTGACGCCGAAGCAATCGTGGTCGTCATATCCGGGGGCAACGTCGACCCCTCGGTCTTTGCCACCGCCCTGACCCGGCCAGCGGGCAGCGCATGAGCAATCGGGCGCATATCCTGCTGGTCCACGGCGCCTGGAGCCGGGCGTCAACCTGGGACAGGGTTGCAATGCACCTGCGCCGCTCGGGTCACAAGGTCACGGCCATCGACCTGCCCGGCCACGGCGCCGACCCCAGCCCGCCCGATCAGGTCGGGCTGCAGGACTATGCCGACAAGATCGTTGACACTCTCACCCGCCTGGGCCCCTGCGTTCTGGTCGGTCATTCCATGGGCGGAATGGCGATTTCGGCAGCCGCGGAACGCAGGCCGGACCTGATTGCAAAACTGATCTATGTCGCAGCATTTTTGCCCGATGACGGCCAGTCGCTTCTTGATCTGATCCGCCTGCAGGACGCGCCGGGCATCAGGGATTGCATCACCGCCGGTCCAGTCCCTGGCACAACCGTGCTTGACGCAGACAAGGCGCTGGACATCCTTTGCCAGGATGCCGACGCCAGCCAGCGGCTTGTTGCCCGCAGCGGTCTGGGCGTGCAGCCAAACCGCGCTCAAACCGATCGCCTCAAGCTGACCCATGCACGTTTCGCGCGTCTCCCCAAGGCCTATGTGTTTTGCGAGCAAGACAAAACGGTGACGCCTGAATTGCAGCGCCAGATGGCGCGCCAGGGCGGTTGCCGCGAGACCTGCTCGCTTGACTGCGGGCACTTGCCACAGTTGACCTGCCCGAAAGAACTGGCCGGCATCATCATGAGATCAGGAGAACAGCCATGACCAAACCCTGCATCATCTGTGTCGCCATAACCGGTTCGGTGCCGCGCAAAGAGCACAACCGGGCGGTGCCCATAACGGTAGCAGAACAGATCGAAAGCACGCATGAGGCCTTTGAAGCCGGCGCGGCCATCGCCCATTGCCATGTGCGAAACGATGACCAGACCCCGACCTCGGATCCGGAAAAATTCGCGGCCCTGATGGACGGCCTGAAAAAGCACTGCCCCGGCATGATCATCCAGTTGTCCACCGGCGGGCGTTCGGGCGCCGGTCGCGAACGCGGCGCGATGCTGCCGCTGCGGCCCGACATGGCCTCGCTCAGCGTCGGGTCCAACAATTTCCCGACACGGGTCTACGAAAACCCGCCCGAGCTGGTCGATTGGCTGGCAAGCGAAATGATCCGCTTTGACATCAAGCCCGAGATCGAGGCGTTTGATCTGTCCCATATCTTTCAGGCGGTGAAAATGCAGCAGGACGGGCGCTTGAAGGGGCCGCTCTACGTGCAGTTCGTGATGGGTGTGAAAAACGCCATGCCGGTGGATCGGGACGTCTTTGATTTCTACATCAAGACGCTGAGCCGCCTTGCCCCGGATGCGCAATGGTGCGGGGCCGGGGTTGGCGCCGGGCAGATCAAACTGAACGAATGGTCGATTGCCGCAGGTGGCCACACCCGCACCGGGCTGGAAGACAACATGCGCCTCGATCGCGAAACCCTGGCGCCGTCAAACGCGGCATTGGTGCGCCGCGCGGCCCAGTTATGCGAAAAATACGAGCGCCCGGTCGCCACACCATCCCAGGCGCGCGCAATTCTGGGGCTGCGCCCGAAAACCTGAAGTTCCTCTTGCCGCGCAGGCCCCAACCGGCATAGTCAGGTCGCATTCAACAAGGCAATTCATGTCCAGGCCCCTGCCCATCCTGTTTATTCTGCTGACCGTGCTCATCGATTCGATGGGTGTCAGCATGATCATGCCGGTAATGCCCGACCTGCTGGCCGAAGTCACCGCCCGGCCGCTGGCCGAAGCCGCGCTCTGGGGTGGGGTGCTGTCCACGGCCTTCGCCTTCATGCAGTTCCTGTTCGGCCCGCTTCTGGGCAATCTTTCCGACCGTTTCGGCCGGCGCCCGGTGTTGCTGGCCTCGATGCTGGTGGTGTTTCTCGACAACCTGCTGCTGGCGCTGGCCGGCTCATTGCTGATGCTGTTTGCCGCCCGTGTCATCGGCGGCATCGCCTCGGCCACCCATTCCACGGCCTCTGCCGCCCTGGCCGACATGTCCAGACCCGAAGAAAAGGCCGCGAATTTCGGGCTGGTCGGGGCGGCGGCCGGGATCGGTTTCATCATTGGCCCCCTGTTTGGCGGGTTGCTGGGGGTCTGGGGCCCCCGTGCGCCCTTTTATGCGGCGGCGGCGCTGGCGCTGGCCAATCTTCTGCTCGGCTTTTTCGTGCTGCCCGAAACCGTGACCGAGCGCATCCGCAGACCCTTTCAATGGCGTCGCGCCAACCCGTTGGGGGGCATCCGACAGATCGGCCGGCTGCAGGGGCTGGGGCGACTGCTGGTCGTGATCTTCATCGCCAACATCGCCTTTTTCGTCTACCCAGCAATCTGGGCGTTTTTCGGCACCGAACGCTTTGGATGGGACAGCCGCATGATCGGCTATTCGCTTGCGCTCTACGGGCTGGCCTTCACGCTGGTTCAGGCGCTGGCGGTGCGCCCGATGGTCGCCTGGCTGGGAGAACGGCGCACGGTGATCGTCGGGCTGGGCCTGGATGCCGTGTTTTTCGTGATACTCGGCATTGTCCAGAGCGGCACGCTGGCGCTGGTGCTGACACCGCTTGCCGCACTTGGCTCGGTGGCGGGGCCCGCGTTGCAGGGCGTGATGTCGCGCACCGTGGGCGACGATCAGCAGGGTGAACTGCAAGGCGTGCTGATGAGCATCAACTCCATCGCCTTGATCATCGCGCCACTGGTCATGACCCAGATATTCTGGTTCTTCACCAGCGGCCTTGCCCCGATCTACCTGCCCGGTGCACCGTTTCTGCTTTCGGCGGCACTGACGCTGGCCTGCATCGTGTTGATCCTTGCCGAACGACCTGCAGGCCGCATTCGCGCTTGATCGCGCCGACCTGCCACAGCAAACTTCGCCCCAGCACGGGAGAGAAAAACATGGAACGTATCAAGGCCGCCGTCTGCCACGAATTTGGCAAACCGCTTGTTGTCGAAGAGGTGGAATTGCAGGCGCCGGCGGAGGGCGAGGTCGAAGTGACACTTGCGGCCTGTGCGGTCTGCCACTCCGACATTTCCTACGCCGAAGGTGCCTGGGGCGGCCCATTGCCGGCCGTTTACGGGCACGAGGCGGCAGGGCACATCAGCGCTGTGGGTCCGGGTGTAAACGGCCTGGCGCTCGGCGAGCCTGTCATTGTGACGCTGATCCGCGCCTGCGGCACATGCGCGCCCTGCGCCACCGGTGCACCGGTATATTGCGCAACACCTAACGCCCCCGGAAACGGGCCGCTGCGGACTGTTTCGGGCGGGGCGCTGGAACAGGGGCTGGCGACCGGCGCGTTTGCCGAAAAGGTGGTCGTGGATCGCTCGCAGGTGGCACCGATCCCGCCCGACATGCCGATGGATGCGGCCTGTCTTCTGTCTTGCGGGGTGACCACGGGCGTCGGCGCGGTTGTGAACGCCGCAGGCGTGCGCCCCGGACAGGTGGTGGTGGTGATCGGCGCCGGCGGTGTCGGGCTGAATGCGATCCAGGGCGCGCGGATTGCCGGGGCCGCGCGGATCATCGCCGTGGACCTCAGCGCGGAAAAGCTGGACATCGCGCGCGAGTTCGGCGCAACCGATGGCGTATTGGCAACCGATCCGAAACCCTGGAAGGCCGCCCATGCCGCCGCCGGGCGCGGCGCTGATGCGGTCTTTGTCAGCGTCGGGGCCATTGCCGCCTATGATGCAGCGCCGCGCTACCTGGCGCCGCAGGGCAAGGTGGTGCTGGTCGGCATGCCTCATTCCGGCGACACCTCATCCTATGAACCGGTGATCCTGGCGGCCCTCGGCGAGGGCATGATCGGAACCAAGATGGGCGACGTGGTGCTGGCCCGGGACATCCCGTGGATGGTCGACCTGTGGCGGCAGGGGCGGCTGAAACTGGAGGAACTGGTGTCGGGGCGCTGGTCGCTTGAGCAGATCAACGAAGCCATTGCCGATACCAATTCCGGCGCAGCCCGGCGCAACGTGATCGTGTTCCCGACGCAAAAGACGCCCGCCTAGTCGTCCATTGCCCCGCCCCAATCGTAGACCACGATGTTACCCGTCTCACGCCCGCCCAGCGCCCGGTAAAGGCCGCGTGCCGCAACGTTGTCATCCTCGGTGGCCAGCCAGAACGTCGTGACGCCTTTCTCGCGCGCCAGATCCATCAGTCTGGTCACCAGTCTTCGCCCGATCCCGCGACGCAGATAGTCATCGTGCACGCTCACCTCGTTCACGAACAGGACGGGGCGTTTGTCGGGGTGCAGCATGATCACGCCGGTCGCCATGCCGATCACCTGCTCGCCATCCTGCGCAACCACGATCAGATGCGCATCGGAGGCCAGGAATTCCCGGGTTTGTTCGGGGATGAGCGGATGGTCGAAGGTGCCGTCCCGGACGTTTCGAAGCACCCGCTCGTCCTGCGGCCCCAGTGCCTTGATCCCGATCCGGTCATCCATGGCCCCACCTCCGGTTTTTGCTTGCCTGGATCGAAGAATGCGCTCAGGTTTCTTTGGAAACCGTTGGAGCACAGATGCGCCTGCAAGAGCTGGAAATCTTCGTCGTCGCGCCGCCCGCCCCGGGCTGGGGCGGACGATACTGGATCATCGTCAAGCTGACAACTGACGACGGCATCGTCGGCTATGGGGAATGCTACGCAACTTCGGTCGGGCCTGATGCCATGCGCGCGGTCATCGCTGACGTGTTCGAACGCCACATGCAGGGCGAAAGCCCCGAAAACATCGAACTGATGTTTCGCCGCGCCTATTCCGCGGGGTTCACCCAGCGCCCGGACCTGACGGTGATGGGCGCGTTTTCCGGGCTGGAAATCGCCTGCTGGGACATTCTCGGCAAGGCGCGCGACCGCCCGGTCTGGGCGCTTCTGGGCGGCAGACTGAACAAGCGGTTGCGCGCCTACAGTTACATCTACCCGTTGGCGCACCACGATCCGAGTGCCTTCTGGATGTCACCGGAAATGACCGCCGAGAGCGCGCTGGCGATGGTTGAGCGGCATGGCTTCACCGCGCTGAAATTTGACCCGGCCGGCCCCTACACGATCCGCGGCGGGCATCAGCCGGCAATGCGCGATCTCGCGCGATCGGCCGAGTTTTGCGCGGCCATCCGCACTGCGGTCGGCGACCGGGCCGATCTGCTGTTCGGGACCCACGGGCAATTCACCGCCGCCGGGGCCATCCGGCTGGCGCAGGTGATCGCGCCATACCGCCCGCTGTGGTTCGAAGAACCGGTGCCGCCCGACGACATACCGGCCATGGCGCGCGTCGCACGCGCCGGCCCCGTGCCCGTGGCCACCGGCGAGCGCCTGACGACAAGATCGGAATTCGCGGCGGTGCTTCGGGCTGGTGCGGCTGAAATCCTGCAGCCGGCACTTGGGCGTTGCGGCGGGATTTGGGAAGCGCGCAAGATTGCTGCGCTGGCAGAGGCCGCCGGCGCACAGATCGCCCCGCATCTTTACGCCGGCCCCGTGGAATGGGCGGCCAACATCCAGTTCGCCGCGACACTGCCCAATGTTTTGCTGGTCGAGACCATCGGAACAGGCGGCGATTTTCACCGGTCGCTCATCGGCGATGTCTTTGATTGGCATGACGGCTATATCGAAGTGCCCGATGCGCCCGGGTTGGGCATTGAATTCAACGAAAGCATCGCCCGGGCGCACCCCTACCGCGGTGAGGCCCTGCACCTGCAGATGCAAGAGGGTGCCTGTGACTATTTCGACGAAAACAGGTTCACCGGCGGGGCGCCGCCCGACAAGGAATGACACTGACGCGACTTTTCTGCACCGAGACCTGGAAGGGCAATTGCCGAGCCAGCAGGGCCGGCATGGCCATTTGGGTCAACAGGAAACGCGCCTTCTTCGGATGGTCGGCCGCAAACTGGCCGGCGGCATTTTGCCCTGGCTCGACATGCCGGGCCTTCAACGCCCGCCCCGACAAGGCACAAGGCCATCCAGAGATCAAGGCATGTCGCTCAAAGTTGGGAACCGATTTTGAGCTTCTCGGACATGCGAAAACAAGACGTTGGAGCGTTTCGCGTGAAAACGAATGAACGCGACACGCTCTGGAAATTGCTTGGTGAAATGGTGCCCGGGGGCGGATTTGAACCACCGACACGAGGATTTTCAGTCCACTGCTCTACCCCTGAGCTACCCGGGCACGGGTGAACGAAACGTCGTTCGGGTGGCGGTGGTTCTAGACTTGGCGGCCCCCGCTGTCCAGAGGAAAAGCAAGCCTTTCAGTGTGGTTTGTTGGCATCCGGCGGTGGCGCGTCCGGCTCTTGCGCGCGGGCGCTTTCTTCTTCCTCGGGAATTGCGTAAGCGCCCGTCAACCATTTGCCAAGATCGATGTCGGCGCAGCGCTTGGAACAGAACGGGCGATAGCGTTCGACCGCCTCTTTCTTGCAGATTGGGCAACTCATTTCTTCAGCGCTTCCTGAACCGGCAGACGTTCACGTTTTCTCCGCAATTCAAAATGGCCAAGCGGGGTCCAGCCCGCAAGAGCCGTATCAATTGCATCACGCCTGAACGCCGCCTGCAAGACCTGTTCGACCTGTTTTCGGTCCTTGCGCGCAAGCGGCGCGAAATCGACCGTGATCTGCCCGCCCAGCCCGGAACACCGCAAAATTCGCGGCAGGTCTTTGGCCAGGGCAATATTCGCCTTCAGCCCGGCCGAAAAACTGGTGTCGGGGCCAGTGTTCACATCAATCGCCACCAGGGCGCGGGTTGGTTCGACATAGGCATGGGCTCCGCCGGGCAGACCGTGTCGACCGGACAACAGCGCATCAATCAGCTCATGGACCCCATGATCGGCAAACGCGCCTTCGCCATCGGCCAGCACATCGGGCTGATCCCAATCGCGCCAGGCAAGGTCATGGGCATTCGGGCCATCGACCAGAAGTTCCGGCGAATTTTGGAGCCGCTCGGACATGACCTGGGCGGCGATATCACGCATGGTCGAAATGTCTGACGCGATCTCGGCCTCGTCGGCCCCTTCACAGGACGAACGCAGGATCAAACCGGCAGCCTCGGCATCGGGGAAGACCCCGGTCGCGATATCATGCAGGCGCACGCGTTCATTTTCATCGCGAATGCGGCGCGAGATGTTCAGGCCCGGAGCGTCCGGTGTCACGATGGCGAACCGGCTTTTGAAGAGCACCCGCGCTGTCACGGGCACCGCCTTGCCCTCTTCGGCATAGCCGGTCACCTGCACAAGCAGCGGTTGCCCCGGCCGCAGCCCCCTGGCCTGGCGCAAATAGGCCGTGCCCTGCGGCAGCCTGAGCATCATGGCGCCCTGCCCCTTCAGGGGGCGGTCGCAAACCGCCCGAAAAATCGTGCCGGGCGGCGGCGGTGCGTCGGGCCCCGCATCTATCAGAAAGTCCTCGAGCCTGCCGTCAACGATCAGCGCGGCCGCCATGCGCCCATTCACCTCATCCAGCGCAACAACCCGGCCCTTCATGACCCGCCCCCGGGCAAGGGCCCGAACAGGGGGTAGCCGACCGCTTGCAAAAGGGTGGCCGTTTCGGCCACCGGCAGGCCCATGACACCGGTGTAAGACCCTTGAATCCATGGGATGAACGCGCCAGCCAGCCCCTGAATGCCGTATCCGCCCGCCTTGCCCTGCCAGTCGCCCGACGCAAGATATGCGTTCAGTTCGACGTCCGACAGGCGCTTCATCTTGACCGCGGTCATGACATTGCGCTGCCACAGCTTTTCGCCACGTCTGAGCGCAACCGATGTAATGACATTGTGCCGGCGCCCGCCCAGGCTGATCAAGAACTCGGCCGCCTGGGCCGCATCGGCGGGTTTGCCAAGTATGCGCCGCCCAAGTGCCACGGTGGTATCGGCACATAACACGAGCTCATCCGGCCCCGTGCTGAGGGCAAAAGCCTTTTCGCGCGCGATCCGTTGGCAATAGTCGCGCGGCCGTTCATTTTGCCGGGGCGTCTCGTCGGTGTCCGGCGCGCGCACTTCGTCAGGCTGCACACCAAATGAGGCCAGCAATTCCAGCCGGCGCGGGCTGCCGGACCCAAGGATCAGGCGCAATCCCGCTGCCTTACTTGAAACGGTAGTTGATCCGACCCTTGGTCAGATCATAGGGGGTCATTTCGACCTGCACCTTGTCGCCTGCGAGAACGCGAATGCGGTTCTTGCGCATCTTTCCTGCCGTATGAGCGATGATTTCATGGCCGTTTTCCAGCTCGACCCTGAATGTCGCATTCGGCAGGAGTTCCTTTACGACACCGGGAAATTCGAGCATTTCTTCCTTGGCCATGTTCACTCCATCGTTGCGTTTCCCGCCAAAAGCGCGGGCGGGGACTAGATGCGCCCAAATGTTCGGTTTTTCAAGGGTAGATTCCGCGATACTGTCCTGACCCGGATAGTTGCGGCGCCATCATGCCACTGAACAGCCACAATCCGGCGACCCGAAGCGATGAGCAGGGATTGCACCGAATTCGCCTGGCCTGGCCGCGGTCGCGGCTACTCGGACGCCTCCGGGGGCGGACCGAAACGCTTTGCCATGCGCTCCATGATCTGGTCGCGCGACTGGCGGTAGGCCGCCAGCTTGTCATCGCGCGTGCGACCGATGCCGGCCGGGTCAAGGATCGGCCAGTATTCGACATCAAGGCTGTAATACCGCGTCAACTCGAGCGCCTGACGTTGCGACGCGGGAGACAACGCGATGATCAGGTCAAAACCCGACAGATCATCGCCCCATTGCTGCATTTCCTCAAAGGAACGCGAACGATGGCGCGCCAGTTCGATCCCGAGCTCCTGGCACACGGCAACCGCGAACCCGTCAATCTCAAGGTCGTTTCGCACCCCGGCCGACTGCACATAGGCCGTCTGACCGTAGAATTTCTTCATCAACCCCTCGGCCATCGGCGAGCGAATGGCGTTGTGGTCGCAGCAAAACAGGACCGAAGAGGGAAGTTCCGGCGCCATGTGCCCTACCCCCCCCAATGCAGAACACAGATCAGCGTAAAAAGCCGCCGCGCGGTGTCGGTGTCAACATCAGCCTTGCCGTCCAGCCGTTCCTGCAGAACCCGCGCACCTTCGTTATGGATACCCCTTCGCCCCATGTCGATGGCCTCGATCTGGCTGGGCGGCAGACGTTTGACCGCGTCGAAATAGCTTTCGCAAATCTGGAAGTAGTCTTTGACGACCTGCCGAAACGGGCCAAGCGACAGGTGAAATTCGGCCGCCTTGTCGCCTTTCTCTGTCGCGATATCGAACACCAGCCGTCGCTCGCGTATTGCAAGCGTCAGCGCATAGGGGCCGTCGGGCACCGGGCGATCATCACGCGCGGGCAGCGAAAAACTGTTCTCTTCCAACAGGTCGAAAATCGCGACTTTACGTTCCTGTTCGATTTCAGGAGTGGGGGCAGGCAGGTTTCGGTCGTCGATTTCGACCCGGACAAGGCGTGACATCATTCCTTCTCCGCGTTCAAGCGGTCCAGACGCGCGCGCACGCTCAGGCCGTGGGCCTGCAGGCTTTCGGATATTGCCAGCGTCTCGGCTGCCGGTCCGATCGCCGAAAGCGCCTCGGGCGACATTTTCGAAAGCGTCGTCCGTTTCATGAAGTTCAGCACCGACAGGCCCGATGAAAACCGCGCCGAACGCGCAGTTGGCAGCACATGGTTCGGGCCGCCGACATAGTCACCGATGGCCTCGGGCGTCAGGTTGCCCAGAAAAATCGCTCCGGCATGGCGAATGTTTTCCGCCAGGGGATCAGGATACTGAACACATAATTCCAAGTGTTCCGGCGCGATACGATCGGCAAGTGCTGCCGCCTCCCCCATGTTCTGCACCACGATCACAGCGCCGTTGTCACGCCAGCTTTGTGCGGCGATCTCGCGCCGTTCAAGGGTTTCAAGCCGCGCGTCCACCGCTTCTGTGACCAACCGCGCAAAGCCGGGATCATTGGTAATCAGGATGGACTGCGCGCTTTCGTCATGCTCGGCCTGGCTCAGCAGATCGAGGGCAATCCAGTCGGGGTCGTTGTGGCGGTCGGCGATCACGAGAATTTCCGAGGGCCCGGCGATCATGTCTATGCCGACCTGCCCGAAAACCCGCCGTTTTGCGGCCGCCACATAAGCATTGCCCGGCCCCGTGATCATGTCGACCCGGGCGATGGTCTGCGTGCCGTAGGCCAGTGCCGCAATTGCCTGTGCGCCGCCAATTCGATAGACCGTTTCGACGCCGGCAAGGCGCGCCGCCAAAAGCACCAAAGGGTTCACCTGCCCCCCCGGTGTCGGCGCGCAGATCACCAGGTTTTCAACACCGGCGACCTGCGCCGGTATCGCGTTCATCAGCACCGATGACGGGTAGGATGCCAACCCGCCCGGCACATACAGCCCGGCCGCCGAAACAGCTGTCCAGCGCCAGCCGAGCGTGGCGCCCGTGTCGTCCTTCCAGCAGTCATCCCTAGGCAACTGCCGTTCGTGAAAGGCGCGGATGCGGCGCGCGGAAAGCTCCAGCGCTGCCCGGTCTGCGTCCTCGACCAGGGCACATTGCGCGTCAATTTCGTCTTGCGAAAACGCCAGCGTCTGGGGCGTCAGATCCAGATGATCAAAGCGTGCGGTCAGTTCGATCACCGCCGCGTCACCGCGGGCACGCACATCGTTGATGATCCGGGCCACGACATCATCGACCTCGGGCGAATCTTCGCGTTTGCGCCCCAGCAGATCCGCGAACCGCTGCTCAAAGTCATCGTCCAGTGTCGAAAGGAACTCGGGCATTGCCATACTCCTGTTTCACGAGACATACCCAGCGCTCGCAAGAGCCTCAAGCCGTCATCGCGAAAGACCGGGCCGTTCAGTCGTGCGTGGGTTGCCTGCGCGACGGCGCCACATAGGGCCGGGTCACATCCTTGAGCCTGACCTCCAGGGCTTCGACATCAAGTGCAATGTCGCCATCGCCGGCAAGCGCGAGCACGACGCGCCCCGTTCCGTCCTCGCCCGCTTCAAATGTGATCGCCAACAGCGACAGGACAAGGTCAGGGTCAGTCCGGTCAATTCCGGTGCTCGCCACCTTCATCACGTCCTCGACCACGAGAACCGACTGCACACGCTCAAAGTTCCGGCGCTGTTTTTTCGCCTTGTCCGCAAGTTCCCAGCGGAACCGGTTGAGCAACACGGCAAACCGGCGTGTTTTACTGTCCCAGGTCATTTCAGTTGCGGGAAAGACCGCGTCCTGAACCAGCGCAGAAATGACCTGGAGATCCTTGTCATCCAACGCCATCAGGCGCAGCGGGCCTTCGTCGGCATCTTCGAAACGTGCGTCTTCCATCAGCTTGAAATCCGTTCAATGTTTGCGCCAATTCCGCGGAACTTGCGCACGACATGTTCATATCCGCGATCAAGATGATAGACCCGACTGACAATCGTTTCACCTTCTGCGGCCAGCCCTGCGAGAATCAACGAAACCGATGCGCGCAGATCGGTGGCCATCACCGGGGCGCCCTTGAGCTGCTTCACGCCCCGCACGGTTGCGGTCGCCCCGTTGATTTCGATGTCTGCACCCATGCGCATCAGTTCCGGGGCATGCATGAAGCGATTCTCGAAAATCGTTTCTTCCAGCACGCTGGTCCCGTCGGCGGTGCTCAGCAGGGCCATCATCTGTGCCTGCAGGTCCGTTGGGAACCCCGGATAGACCTCGGTCCGGACATCTACCGCCCGAATCGGGCCGTCCTGTCGCTTGACAAGCAAACCGTCGGCGGTTTCGGTTATCGAAACACCCGCTTCTTCCAGTTTTTCGCAAAAAGACTGCAACAGGTCGCGGCGTCCGCCGATCAGTTCCACGTCACCCCCGGCAACGACGGGGGCGAGCATGTAGGTGCCCTGCTCAATTCGGTCGACAACCACGGGGTGGGTCGCGCCATGAAGTCTGTCCACGCCCTGAATTTCGATGCGATCCGTTCCGGCCCCGTCGATCTGTGCGCCCATGGCCGTCAGGCACCGGGCCAGATCGACGATTTCCGGCTCGCGCGCTGCATTGTTGATGACCGTTGTGCCTTTGGCCGTCGTCGCCGCCATCATCACGTTCTCGGTGGCGCCCACCGATGCGAACCGAAAATCGATCTGCGCACCCTTCAACCCGTTCGGGGCCTCGGCGTGAAGATACCCGTCCTTCAGCTCGATCCGTGCGCCAAGTGCTTCCAGGCCGGAAACATGGATGTCCATCGGCCGCGCGCCGATCGCACAACCGCCGGGCAGTGAAACGATCGCCTTGCCGTGGCGGGCCAGAAGCGGGCCGAGAACCAGGTTCGACGCCCGCATTTTCCGCACGATATCGTAATGCGCCAGCGGGTTGTCAGCACCCTGGCTGGACAAGGCCAGCACCTGGCCATCCTGCAGGCTGGACGTCTCGACTCCCAGGGAACGCAGCAGCTGTGTGGCTGTTTCAATGTCCGCCAGTCGCGGCACGTTGGTCAGTGTCAGTGGCTCATCGCTCAGCAACGTCGCCGGCATCAGCCCAAGGCAGGCATTCTTGGCCCCGGCCACCGGGATCTTGCCCTTCACCGGCCCGTTGCCTTTTACTACGATTGAGTCCATCCGCCTGCCCTAGCCTTTCTTCTTGCCTGTATCGACACGGGCGCGCATTTGCGCCTTGCGCCTCTTCAGATTTTCCTTGAGTGCCGCTTTCAGCCGTTCCTCGCGCGTATCCGACGATGACTTTCCGCTGTTCTGCGAGGTTTTTTTATTCATGCGCCACTCTGTAGCGCAGGGCGCGCGCAGGGTCCAGATTGGGCTTGCTTCGGGCGATGAATACGTCTACTCAGCCGCCCACGATGAACGCTGCTGTAGCTCAGTGGTAGAGCGCACCCTTGGTAAGGGTGAGGTCGGGAGTTCAATCCTCCCCA
>JALSJL010000333.1 GCA_026989405.1 Marinosulfonomonas sp.
TGTTGGACCGGCAAGATTGAAAGGAAACGACATGGCAATCCTTCCCGTCCACAGCTTCGCGAAAGGCGGCTGGGTGGCCCCGGCAGCCGGCGCACGCCCCATCCGCAGTGCGGTAACCGGTGACACGATTGCCGAAGCCGGTAACGACGCGCTGGATTTCGCCGGCATGCTGGATTTCGCGCGCGAGACCGGCGGCCCCACATTGCGGGCGATGACTTTCCATGACCGCGCCCGCATGCTCAAGGCGTTGGCGCTTCATCTGGGCGAGCACAAGCAGCAGCTTTATGACCTGGCCTATGACACCGGGGCGACCCTGAGTGACAGCAAGATCGACATTGACGGCGGAATAGGCACTGTTTTTGTCATCGCATCCAAGGGCCGGCGCGAGATGCCGGACGATCAGGTCTATGTCGATGGCGACCCGGAAATGCTCAGCCGGAACGGCACATTTCAGGGCCTGCATGTCTGCACGCCGCTGCACGGCGTCGCGGTTCATGTCAACGCGTTCAACTTTCCGGTCTGGGGGATGCTGGAAAAGCTGGCGCCCACGCTTCTGGCCGGGGTGCCGGCAATCGTGAAACCGGCAACGGCGACCTGTTATGTCACCGAAGCCTGCGTGCGGCTGATCGCGCAAAGCGGCATCCTGCCTGACGGCGCGCTACAGATGATTGCGGGCGGCACGGGCGATCTGCTGGATCATCTGGGCGGGCAGGACGTGGTGAGCTTCACCGGCTCGCAAAACACGGCGCTGAAGCTGCGTTCGGCGCCGAACATTCTGAAAAACTCCGTCCGGTTCGTGGCCGAGCAGGACAGCCTGAACGCCTCGATCCTGGGGCCGGATGTCGTGCCGGGATCGCCCGAGTTCGACCTTTTCGTGAAAGAAGTGCAGCGCGAAATGACGGTCAAGGCCGGGCAGAAATGCACTGCAATCCGGCGTATCATCGCGCCAGCCGAACAAGTCGGGCCGGTCATTGCCGCGATATCGCGCCGGCTTGCGAAAACCACGGTCGGAGACCCGCGCCGGGACGCAACAAGAATGGGCGCTTTAGTCTCTAACGCGCAGAAAAACGATGTTCTCGACAAGGTTGCCATCTTGCGAAGCGAGGCCGACATGGTGTTCGGAGACCCCGAGAACTTCACGGTCGAGGGCTTGCAGGATGGCGCTTTCCTGCCGCCGATGCTGCTGCATTGCGCCGAGCCGGATCGCGCGCGCCGGGTGCACGACACCGAGGCCTTCGGGCCGGTCTCGACCGTCATGGGTTATCGCGACCTGGATCACGCCATCGATCTGGCAAACCGCGGCCAGGGCAGCCTTGTGGCCTCGGTCGTGACGGCATCGGGCGATGTGGCGCGCGCCGTCACGCTGGGTGCCGGGGCGTTCCATGGTCGGCTGTATTTCAACAACGCCGCATCCATGTCCGAGGCAACCGGCCACGGATCACCACTGCCGCACATGGTGCACGGCGGTCCGGGGCGCGCCGGTGGTGGCGAAGAGCTGGGCGGCGTGCGTGGGGTGCTGCACTACATGCAAAGAACGGCGATACAGGGCGGCCCGGATATACTTTCCGCCGTGACCAACACCTGGCAACCGGGCGCGGCAGAAGGCGCCGCAAAGGCCCACCCTTTCACGCGCAACTTCAATGAACTGGCAATCGGTGAGACAATTCACACCGCGCCGCGCAAGGTGACGCTGGAGGATATCGAGCACTTCGCCGCCTTCACCGGCGACAGGTTCTATGCCCACATGGATGAAGACGCGGCAGCTGCGAACCCGTTCTTTCCGGGTCGCGTTGCGCATGGATATCTGCTGCTGTCCTTCGCGGCCGGACTGTTCGTTGAACCGGCGCCAGGACCGGTGCTGGCCAACACCGGGCTGGACAACCTTCGGTTCCTCAAACCCGTGGTGCCCGGTGACAGCATCAAGGTGAGGCTGACGGTCAGGAAGAAGACGCCGCGCAATGAAGACTATGGCGAAGTGCGCTGGCATGTGCGGCTGACAAATCAGGATGATGAGGCGGTGGCCGAATATGAATTGCTGACCATGGTCGCATTCGAAAGCTGAACGCATGGCCAAGCGCCGTATGCCCGGCTAGAATGGATGCATGAGCCGAAACATGACATCCAGAACCCAGACGCTCATCGATCAGATGGTTGCCTTGGGGCCGCTCCGGGTCTGGTCTGTCATCATAACGATCTTCGGGGACTTCGCGCGCGGGCCTGGCGACTCGCTCTCGGCAGAGCGGCTCAGGGAGCTGACCGGGCGGATGGGAATACGCCCGGAATCGCTGCGGGTGGCGCTGCACAGGTTGCGAAAAGACGGCTGGATCACGACCAGACGGTGCGGTCGCAGCAGCGTCTACGAACTGACCGCCTGGGCCTTGTCGGAATGCAACGCTGCACGGGCAAGGATCTATGCTCTGGCCCCGGCCGCCGGTTGCGATCCGGTGTTCATCGTCAGCGCGCCGCCGGATCCGGGCGGCGCAGCGTCTGGCCCGGACACCCGGTTGACCGCAACCGCAGTCCAGATTGCGCCGCGGGTTGTTCTTGATTGCGTCAGCCAGCGGTCCGGCGATAGCCCGGATCTGGTGCTGAGCGCCGGTTCCGCAGACTTGCCGGATTGGGTTCGTCACAAGGTCGGGCCACCGGATCTGGTGTCGGGCTACGCGGCGTTTTGCGCCCTTTTGGGTCGAGTTGTCGACCATCTGAACACCCAAGACCCGTCGCCCGACGAACGCGATGTCTTTCGCATTCTCACGATTCACCGGTGGCGCCAGTTGTTGCTGCGCCACCCGGACCTGCCGGCAGAGTATTTCCCGGATGGCTGGGAGGGCGAAAACTGCCGGGGGCTGGTGCAGTCGATACTTGCAATGACACCGGATCTGGTTGCCGTGTCCGGTGAAAGCGCCTCAGCCGTGACTTGAACAAGCGCAGCCATTGCGGCACTAGGGAGGCACTGTTCTTGCAGGAGTGCCCATTTTGGTATCCGATCGTGCCAACACGCCGAAACGCCCGCTGACGCTGCGCGATGTGTCCGAAGCGTCCGGCGTCAGTGAAATGACCGTATCGCGGGTGCTCAGAAATCGCGGTGACGTTTCGGCGCGCACCCGCGAAAAGGTTCTCCAGGCGGCCCGAACGCTTGGCTACGTCCCCAACAAGATCGCCGGCGCCCTGGCCTCACAGCGCGTCAATCTTGTGGCTGTGGTCATCCCGTCGCTGTCAAACATGGTATTCCCCGAAGTGCTGACCGGGATCACCCATGTGCTTGACGAAACCGATTTGCAGCCGGTCGTTGGCGTGACCAACTACAGCCCCGAGCGCGAAGAGAAGGTGTTGTACGAAATGCTGTCCTGGCGGCCGTCCGGCGTGATCGTGGCGGGGCTTGAACATAGCGATGCAAGCCGGACCATGCTGCAGGCTGCGGACATTCCGATTGTCGAGATCATGGATACCGACGGTGAGCCGATTGATACGGCTGTCGGAATCTCTCACCGCCGCGCGGGCCGTGAAATGGCACAAGAGATCATCGCGGCGGGATATCGCAAGATCGGATTTCTCGGGACAAAGATGCCGCTCGACCACCGGGCCCGGAAACGGTTTGAAGGGTTCACCGAGGCGCTTGCCAAATCGGGAATAGAAGTCGCTGATCAGGAGTTCTACTCGGGCGGCTCAGCCTTGCTGAAAGGCCGTGAAATGACCCGCGCAATTCTTGAGCGCACGCCCGATCTGGATTTCATATATTACTCGAACGACATGATCGGGGCCGGCGGGCTGCTGTATTGCCTCGAACAGGGGTTTGACATCCCCGGCCGGATCGGGCTGGCGGGGTTCAACGGTGTTGAACTGCTGGATGGCCTGCCGCTCGGGCTTGCGACCATGGATGCCTGCCGTTTTGACATCGGCCAGAAGGCGGCCGGGGTGATCGCTGGCCGTGCGGCTGGCGGCCAGGCGCCGGAAAGCCGGGTTGTAGAGCTGACACCACGGCTGGAACCGGGCGATACGCTGCGTCGCTGAAGCGGGATTTGCCCGATTTGCACCGATTGCGCTTGACGCTGGCGGTGGCGTGCAAAAGATATCGGGAAACCAAATGCAATGAACTGGCAAACAAATGGCTTCTGAAGAACCCGGCGACGCGCCGGTTGATATTTTCATCATTGGCGGCGGTGTGAACGGGTGCGGCATCGCACGCGATGCGGCGGGGCGCGGGATGTCTGTCACGCTGGCCGAACAGGGCGACCTTGCGCAGGGCACGTCCTCCGCCGCGACCAAGCTGTTTCATGGCGGGCTGCGTTACCTGGAGTTCTACGAGTTTCGGCTGGTGCGCGAGGCGCTGATCGAACGCGAAACGCTGCTGAAGGCGATGCCGCACATCAGTTGGCCGTTGCGGTTCGTGCTGCCTTACCACAAGGGGCTTCGCCCGCGCTGGCTGATCCGGCTTGGCCTGTTCATTTACGACCATCTTGGCGGGCGCAAGATCCTGCCGCCGACCCGCACGTTGAACTTGCGGACCCATCCGACGGGTGCGGCCCTGAAACCCGAGTTTGTCACCGGATTTGAATATTCCGATTGCTGGGTGCAGGACGCGCGGCTGGTATCCCTGAATGCACGCGATGCAAATGAGCGCGGCGCGAAAATCCTGACACGCCACCGGGTTGTCGGGGCTGAACGCCGCGAAGGTCTCTGGACCGTGGCGGTGGAAGACCTTTCCGCCGGCAAGACAAAACACATTCGTGCGCGTTGCCTCGTGAATGCCGCGGGCCCCTGGGTCAGCGAGGTGATCGAAGAACGGCTGGGCATCAAGTCTCGCGAAAAGACGCGCCTGGTGCGCGGCAGCCATATCGTGACGCGGCGCCTGTTCGATCACGAGCAGCCCTACATCCTGCAAGGTAGCGACAACCGCGTGGTGTTTGCCATTCCCTATGAAGACGACTTCACCTTGATCGGCACCACCGATGTCGACCACGACGGCCCGCCGGGCGAAGCCTACTGCACGGATGAAGAAAAGGACTACCTGTGCAACTTCGTGTCCGAATATTTTCGCGAACCCGTCACCCGGAAGGATATCGTCTGGACATATTCCGGCATCCGCCCGCTATATGATGACGGCGCCTCATCGGCCACCGAGGCCACACGCGACTATGTTCTGTCGCTCGATGCCGGCGGTGCTGCACCCTTGTTGAACATCTTCGGCGGCAAGATCACGACCTATCGCAAGCTGGCGGAATCGGCGATGGAAAAGATCGGGCAGGTTGTGGATGTGCCCGCCGGAAACTGGACGGCCGGCGTGCCGCTTCCCGGGGGCGATTTTCCGGTCGATGGCGTGGCGGCGCTGATCGAGCGGCTGAAGGCCGACTACCCGTTCCTGTCGCACGTCTGGGCGCGCCGGCTTGTGCGCTGCTATGGAACCGAAGCGCGCAAGGTGCTGGGTGACGCCCGGCAGGCAGCGGACCTCGGACGCGATTTCGGGGCCACGCTCAGCGAAGCCGAAGTGCGCTGGCTGATGAAAATGGAATTTGCCCGCGCGGCTGAAGATATACTGTGGCGACGCACCAAGTTGGGCCTGCACATGGATGCCGAGCAGATCGCGGCCTTTGAATCCTGGATGGACGGCGCCACCAAACAGTTGGAGGCCACCGCATGAAACACGTTCTGGCGATCGATCAGGGAACAACCTCGAGCCGGGCGATCCTGTTCGATGAAAAACTGCGTATCGCCGGGATGGAGCAGCAGGAGTTCACCCAGCATTTCCCGCAATCGGGCTGGGTTGAGCATGACCCGGATGACATCTGGCGCACCACGCTGGAAACCTGTCGCAAGGTGATGGGGAAACTCCCCGGTGGTGGCGTGAATGTTGCGGCCATCGGCATCACCAACCAACGCGAGACCACGCTGGTCTGGGACGCGGACACCGGCGAATGCGTGCACCGTGCGATCGTCTGGCAGGACAGGCGCACCGCCGACATTTGTCGGGGGCTGAAACAGCGCGGGCTGGAAGAGACGATCATCTCGCGTACCGGATTGCTTCTTGATCCCTATTTTTCCGGCACCAAGGTCAAGTGGATTCTCGACAATGTCGAAGGCGCGCGGGCGCGGGCCGACGCCGGCAAGCTGCGCTTTGGCACGGTTGACTGCTACCTGATCTGGCGCCTGACCGGCGGCGAGGTGCATGCAACCGACGCAACCAACGCTGCACGCACCATGCTGTTTGACATCCGCAACGGACAATGGGACGCCGAGATTTGCGCAGAACTCGGTGTGCCCCTGTCGATGCTGCCCGACGTGCGAGATTGCGCGGCCGAGTTCGGTGTCACTGATGCAGGGCTTTTTGGCCATGCCATCCCGATTCTGGGGGTCGCCGGAGACCAGCAGGCGGCCACCATCGGGCAGGCGTGCTTTGAGCGCGGAATGATGAAATCGACCTATGGCACGGGCTGCTTTGCGTTGCTCAATACCGGCGATCAGATGGTGCGTTCGCACAACCGTTTGCTGACCACGATTGCCTACCAGCTGGACGGCAAGCGCACCTATGCGCTGGAAGGCTCGATCTTCATTGCCGGGGCCGTGGTGCAGTGGCTGCGCGACGGGCTGGGGATCATCGCGGATGCCGCCGAAACGCAAGCGCTGGCCGAAAAGGCCGACCCGAACCAGCATGTCTACCTCGTGCCGGCCTTCACCGGGCTTGGCGCGCCCTATTGGGACGCCGAGGCGCGCGGGGCGATCTACGGCCTCACGCGTGGCACCGGCCCGGCCGAATTTTCGCGCGCGGCGCTGGAAAGCGTCGGCTATCAGACGCGCGACCTGCTGGAAGCCATGCGCGCCGATTGGGGCGCCGAGGGCGGCGGGACGCTGCGGGTTGACGGCGGCATGTCGGCATCCGACTGGGCGATGCAGTTTCTGGCCGATATCACCGGTGCGCCGGTAGACAGGCCGGCGGTGCTGGAAACAACCGCGCTGGGTGCGGCGTGGCTTGCGGGAATGCGCGCGGGCATTTACCCGGACCAGGCAGGGTTTGCGAAAACCTGGGCCGTCGACACGACCTATTCCTCAACCATGGACACGGCGACCCGCGAAACGAAATACGCGGGCTGGAAAGACGCTGTTGCGCGAACGCTCAGCAATAGAGACTGATATTCACAGCTTGTCACGCAGCGAAAACCAGGCCATCGCCAACACGAGAAGGGGCCAGCGCATGGCTGCACCGCCGGGAAACCGCCTGGTGGGCACGCTGGCCATCAGGTCGAACTTTTCGGCCTGCCCGGCAATGGCCTCGGCCGCGATCTTGCCGCCGAGCGTCGCCAGCGCGACCCCGTGGCCGGAATAGCCGCTGGCGTTCAGGATATTACCGGCCAGCCTGTCGAAATACGGCATTCGGTTCATGGTTATCCCCAGCGTCCCGCCCCAGGCATAGTCGATACGCACGCCTTTCAGTTGCGGGTAAATCTCGGCCATTGGCTTGCGGACCAGCCCGGCAATGTCGCGCGGAAAGCGGTAGCCATAGCTTTCGCCGCCGCCAAACAGCATCCGGCGGTCTTCGGACAGGCGAAAGTAGTTGATCACGAACTTGCTGTCCGCGACCGCGTGGTTTTCGCGGATCAGGTCCTGCGCCGCGCTTTCGCTCAGCGGTTCGGTCGCCACGATGAAGTTGTTGATCGGCATCACCCGCGCGGCGACCTTGCCGTTCAGCTTGCCGATGTAGCCGTTGCAGCCGAGCACGACAAAATCGGCACTGACCGACGCTTTCGCGGTCTGAATTCTGGCCGGTGACGTTTCGGAAACGTCACTAACGCGGGTGTTTTCGTAGATCCGGACCCCGGCATCGGCCGCCGCGCGGGCCAGGCCAAGCGCAAACCGCAGGGGGTGAATATGCCCGCCGCCCATATCGAGAACCCCGCCATGGTAGGCCGGAGAGCCAACCAGGTGCCGTATCTCGTCCCGGTCCAGGGCGCGCATCCTGTCGTAGCCGTATTCAACCTGCATCTTGCGCGCATAGGTGTGGCTGTGCGGCACGAAACGGGCCCGGTGGTCGGCGTGGATCACGCCGTCGGCAAACCGGATGCCCATGTGGTTTTCGGTGATCAGATCGCGCACCAGCTGCACTGATTCCAGGGACAGATCCCACAGGGCGCGGGCGCGCTCGCGGCCAACGAGCTTTTCCAGGTCGTCCTGCTCCAGCCGTTGCCCGGTGCCGACCTGGCCGCCATTGCGCCCGGATGCGCCAAAGCCCACGCGCTGGGCTTCCAGCAAGACCACGTCATAGCCCTTTTGCGCCAGGTGCAATGCCGCCGACAGGCCGGTGAACCCGCCGCCGACCACGCAGACATCGCAGCGCAGATCGCCGGTCGCACCGGGGAAGGGCTCAAGCGCCTCGGCGCTTGCGGCATACCAGGAAGGCGGGTATTCGCCGGGGCGGTCGTTGGCGGCAAGGATGTCCATCCGGCCTATCCCGCGACCAGCAGCCCCTGGCGCTTGACCTCTTTCCAGGTCTCTTCGATCGAACGCCAGGCGCGCTCGATCAGCGTGTCGATATCCTCGCGCGTCATCACCAGCGGCGGCGAGATGATCATCCGGTCGCCCACATGGCGCATCACCAGGTTGTTGGCAAAACAGCGGTCACGGCAGATCGTGCCGACGGTTCCCGCCGGGCTGGCAAAGGGCGCGCGCGCCGCCTTGTCGGGCGTCATCACAACCGAACCGACCATGCCCACAATGCTGGCCTGTCCGATCAGCGGATGATTTTCCAGCTTGCGCCATTTCTCGGCGAGATAGGGCGCAGTATCGTCGCGAACAGTGTCTATTATGCGCTCTTCTTCCAGAATACGCAGGTTCTCCAGTGCCACGGCGGCCGCGACCGGATGGCCGGAATAGGTGTAACCATGCGCGAAATCGCCGGCATTGGCGATGACCTCGGCGACCTCGTCCGACACCATCGAACCACCGATCGGCGCATAGCCCGAGCTCAGGCCCTTGGCGATGGTCATGATGTCGGGGCGGATGTTGAAAGTGTCCGACCCGAACCAGTTGCCGGTGCGCCCGAACCCGCAGATCACCTCGTCCGCGATCAGCAGGATTTCATGCTCGTCACAGATGCGCTGAATTTCCGGCCAGTAGGTTTCCGGCGGGATGATCACCCCGCCGGCGCCCTGAACCGGCTCGGCGATA
This sequence comes from Marinosulfonomonas sp., assembly GCA_026989405.1. GTDB lineage: Bacteria > Pseudomonadota > Alphaproteobacteria > Rhodobacterales > Rhodobacteraceae > JAJRUE01. The sequence continues at coordinate 9,157 of JALSJL010000333.1, forward strand.
AAGGCGGCAACACGGTCTTCGCCCAGTTGTTCGATGGCCTTTTCAAGTTGGCGCGCGCGCTCCAGGCCGAATTCTTCCGGGCTTTGATCGCCGCCCTGCGCATACCAGTTCGGCTCGTCGATATGGTGGATATCGGGGATCGGCAGCCCGCCCTGCGCGTGCATCGCGCTCATCCCGCCAAGGCTGGCGGCGGCGACGGTCGAGCCGTGATAGGCGTTCTTGCGGCTGATGATCACCTTCTTGTCGGGCTTCCCCTTGGCTGCCCAATAGTGTCTGACCATGCGGATATTGGTGTCATTGGCGTCAGAGCCGCCAGAGGCAAAGAACACATGGTTCAGATCGCCCGGCACCAGTTCGGCCAGCTTGGTCGCAAGGGCAATGGCCGGCACATGGGTCGTCTGGAAAAACGTGTTGTAATAGGGCAGCTCACGCATCTGGCGCGCGGCGACCTCGGCAATCTCGTCGCGCCCGTAGCCGATGTTGACGCACCACAGCCCGGCCATCGCGTCGAGAATCTGGTTACCGTCGGAATCCGTCAGGTAGACCCCGCGCGCTGCGGTGATCACCTTGGCGCCCTTCCTTGCCAGTTCGGCGTTGGCGGTGAACGGGTGCATGTGGTGCGCGGCGTCAAGCGCCTGAAGCTCGGCGGTCGGCGGGTGGTTGGTGATCATGTTCATGGCAGGGCTCCGTTTGGCGGGGGCGTTCAGACGTTCAGAAGCAGGTGCTGGCGTTCCCAGGGCGAGATTTCGCGCTGAAATTCTTCCAGTTCGGTGCGTTTGATGGCGGCGTATAGCTGGCAGAACTCTTCGCCCAGCATGTCGCGCACTGTCACGTCCTCCTGGAAGCCATCAAGCGCTTCATCGAGGTTGCGCGGCAATACGGCCGAACTTTCGTTGTAAACCTCGCCTTCGGCTTCCGGGCGCGGGGCGATCTTGTGGACCATGCCCAGGTATCCACAAGCCAGGCTTGCGGCGATGGCGAGGTAGGGGTTTGCGTCCATGCCGATCACCCGGTTTTCCACGCGCCGGCCTTCGGCATCGGAATTGGGAATGCGCAGGCCTGTGGTGCGGTTGTCGGCGGCCCATTCCAGGTTGACCGGCGCGCTCATCCCGGCGGTGAAGCGGCGATAGGAATTCACGAAGGGCGCCAGAAGCGGCACGGTTGACTGCAGATGCTTTTGCGAGCCGCCGATGAAGTGCAGAAATGCTTTCGAAGCGCTGCCGTCCTTGTTGGAAAAGATGTTGCGCCGCGTCTTGGCATCAACGACGCTCTGATGGATGTGCATGGCGCTGCCCGGCTCATCGCGCATCGGTTTTGCCATGAAGGTGGCAAAGGTGCCGTTCTTGAGAGCCGCCTCGCGGATCGCGCGCTTGAAATAAAAGACCTGATCGGCCAGCGACAGCGGGTCACCATGCAGCAGGTTGATTTCAATCTGCCCGGCGCCGCCTTCCTGGATCAGGGTATCAATCGCCAGCCCCTGAGCCTCGGCATAGTCATAAATAGTGTCTATTACGGGGCCATATTCATCAACTGCGACCATCGAATAGGCCTGCCGCCCCGCGCCGCGGCGCCCGGTGCGCCCGATCGGCGGCTCAATCGGTTCGTTCGGGTCGACATTGGGTTTGGTCAGGTAGAATTCCAGTTCCGGGGCGACGATGGGCTGCCAGCCCCTTTCGGCGTAGAATCCGAGCACCCGCTTGAGCACATTGCGCGGCGCCACCGCCACCGGCGCGCCGTCGCGGGTTTCCAGATCGTTGATGACCTGCAGCGAAACATCGTCGGCCCAGGGCACGGCCGAAGCGGTGGCCATGTCGGGGCGCAGCACGATGTCGTGTTCCATCCACTGGTTCTCGATCTCTTCCAGGTCGACATATTCGCCGGTAATGGTTTGATAGAACAACGAGATCGGCAGATAGAACGTCATGTCGGGGGCAAACTTGTAGACCGGCATCGACTTGCCGCGCGACATGCCGGCGAGGTCGGGAATGATACACTCGACCTCTTCGATGCGCCGGCCCTGCCGGTAGTCCTGGAAGGCCTCCGGCAGGCTGTCGATCCATGGGGATGTCTTGTTCTTGGGCAAGGTCGTCACCGATCTGGTTTGGCTGACCCGATTGAGCAGGGTCAGCGGGAGAATATGATCAAATTATTGACTGTCAATCTGTTTCGCTCATTTCCGGCTCTCTGAGGGACAGGCGAATCTGCTCATGGCCTTGGTGAATGTCTTCGGCAATTGCTCGCGCCACTGCGTCGGGGTCTTTCTGGCGCATGCCGTCCAGCGCTTCGTCATGCATGTCGGGCAGGTTCGCCGTTCCGTAACGTCCGCAGACGACCCGCAGCGACGGGCCGACCTTGAGCCAGAGGGAATTCGTGATCTGCATCAGAATCCGTGCATCGGCATGCTGATAAAGCGTCGTATGAAAACGGCAGTTGTGCTTGAGATAGCCCATGACATCGCCACGCGCGATTGCAAGGTTGAGCGCATCGTCAATCTGGCGCAGCGCGTCTATGTCTTTCGGGCGCACATTTCGGGCCGCCAGGCGGGCCAAATGTGGCTCTATTGCTTGGCGAGCGTGCGAAATTTCGTCAAGTTGCGCCAGCGTGATCTCGGGAAGTGACACCCGGCGATTGCCACGAAATTCAAGCGCGCCTTCAGCCGTCAGGCGCCTGATTGCTTCGCGCACCGGGGTCATGCCGGCGCCGAGTTCGGCCACAAGCCCCTGGATTGTAACCGCCTGACCCGGGGCAAATTCACCGAACAGGATCATTTCGCGAATGCGGCGATAGACCAATTCATGGGTTGGCAGTTTGTGCACTGTTCCATCCAATTTGCGTTCGGGTCAAAGCATTGGCAGCCTGCCCCCTTTTCGCGCAGGGCCTCCTGAAATCTGGCTCCAAGTGAAAACTCCTTGTTGCTTTTTGTCAACTTTTTTGATCAAATCTTTGAGGATGAGGAATGCCACCTCGCGATTCATGGGAGGAATCAAGATGAAGAAAGCCTTGCTGCCACTGGCGACGGCCCTTGTGTTCGGGGCGGGGGTTGCCGCAGCCGAAGAAGTTCGCGTGTTCAACTGGTCGGACTATATCGACGAAGACCTGCTGACCAAGTTCGAGGACGAGACAGGCATCGACCTGATCTACGACGTGTTCGATTCAAACGAGCTGCTGGAAACCAAGCTGCTGGCCGGCGGGTCGGGCTATGATGTTGTCGTGCCATCGGGCACCTTCCTGCAACGCCAAATCCAGGCGGGCGCGTTCCAGCCGCTGGATTATTCCAAGCTGCCGAACGCGGTGAACCTGTGGGATGTGATCAAGGAACGGACCGCGCAATACGACCCCGGCAACAAGTATTCGATCAACTACATGTGGGGCACCACCGGGATCGGGGTGAACGTGAACAAGGTCAAGGAAGTGCTGGGGGATGACGCCCCGATCGATTCGCTTGCGTTGATCTTCGATCCGGCGAACATGGAAAAGCTGCAGGCCTGCGGCGTGCATTTCCTGGATGCCCCGACCGAGATGATCCCGGCGGCGCTTGCCTATCTTGGCGAGAACCCGGACAGCATGGACAAGGACGTTCTGGCCAAGGCCGAACCTGTTCTGGAAGCCGTGCGCCCGCATGTTCTGAAGTTCCACAATTCGGAATATATCAATGCGCTGGCCAATGGCGACATCTGCGTGGCCTTCGGGTGGTCGGGCGACGTTCTTCAGGCGCGCGATCGGGCGGACGAAGCCGACAATGGCGTCGAAATTGCCTATCATGCCCCGAAAGAGGGTGCGCTGATGTGGTTTGACCAGATGGCCATTCCGGTGGATGCACCGAACCCGGATGGGGCGCACAAGTTCCTGAACTTCATCATGGATGCGCAGAACATGGCGGCGGCAACGAACTATGTCTACTACGCCAATGGCAACCTTGCGTCACAGGAATACATTGACCCGGAAATCCTGGAAGATCCGGCGATCTATCCTGATGAGGATACCATGAAGCATCTCTACACGACACGACCGTATGACGCGAAGACCCAACGCTTCGTGACCCGGATGTGGACCAAGATCAAATCGGGCACCTGAGGGTTTCCCGGCGAGCATTCCGCGCCCCCGGCACCCGGGGGCGCGGACCATCATTCGAGATTGCGGAGCCACACCATGAGCCCGGACGCAACGCAAACGGCCGAAGATTTCGCGCCGTGGGACGACCCGAAAGCGAAACCGCTGATCCAGTTTCAATCGGTCACCAAGAAGTTCGGTGAGTTCACTGCAATCGACGACCTGACTCTCGATATCTACAAACAGGAATTCTTTGCGCTGCTTGGCCCGTCCGGCTGTGGCAAAACCACCCTGATGCGGATGCTGGCAGGCTTTGAGGCGCCGACGACAGGCACGATCCTGCTGGATGGTCAGGACATCGCGCCGGTGCCGCCCAACAAGCGGGCAGTGAACATGATGTTCCAGTCATACGCGCTTTTTCCCCACCTTAGTGTCTATGACAACATTGCCTTCGGCCTGAAACGCTCGCCCATGCCCAAGGACGAAATTGCTTCCCGCGTCGAGGACATGCTGCGCCTGACCCGGTTGGAGCAGTTCGCCGCGCGCAAGCCGCACCAGATATCGGGCGGACAACGCCAACGCGTGGCGCTGGCCCGTTCGTTGGCCAAGGCCCCCAAGCTGCTGCTGCTGGACGAACCCCTGGGCGCGCTTGACAAGAAGCTGCGCCAGGAAACCCAGTTCGAGCTGATGGACATCCAGGAAAAGACCGGCACGACCTTCGTGATCGTGACCCACGATCAGGAAGAAGCGATGACGGTGGCCAGCCGGGTTGCCGTGATGGACGAAGGGCGCATCGTGCAGGTGGCGACGCCTGCTGACATCTACGAAAACCCGAACAGTGTCTATGTTGCGGATTTCATCGGTGATGTG